>JAKOSS010000678.1 GCA_029777145.1 Acidobacteriota bacterium
AAGTAGAACGAACGGTCGAGATCCGAAACAAGAAATTCGACGGTTCCCGCGCCGAGATAATTGACGGCCTTCGAGACCATCACCGCACACGCGCCCATTTTCTCGCGCAATTCCGCCGAATTGATCGGTGACGGACATTCTTCGATGACCTTTTGATGACGGCGCTGGATCGAGCATTCGCGCTCGCCGAGATGAACGTGGTTGCCGTGCTTGTCGCTGAAGACCTGAATCTCGATATGACGCGGGCGCACAACGGCCTTTTCGACGTAAACGGAGTCGTCACCGAAGCTCGCCATCGCCTCGCTTTGCGCCGCCTCGAGAGCGTTCTTGAGATCCTCCTCACGATCGACAAGGCGCATTCCCTTTCCGCCGCCGCCGGCCGATGCCTTGAGCATAACCGGATATCCGATCTCACGGGCGATCGCCAGGGCCTCGTCAGTCGACGTCAACGGTTCGGTCGTCCCCGGCACGACCGGCACCCCGGCGTCGATCGCGATCTTGCGCGCCGACATCTTTCCGCCCATGGCGTCCATCGCTTCCGGCGACGGACCGATGAAAGTCAGTCCGGCCTCGGTCACCCGACGCACGAAACCGGCATTTTCTGAAAGGAATCCGTATCCGGGATGGATCGCTTCGGCGCCCGCTCGCTTGGCAACTTCGATGATCTTGTCGCCGCGCAGATAGCTTTCAGAAGAAGGCGGCGGACCGATGTTGTAGGCTTCGTCCGCCATGCGGACATGCAACGCGTCCCGATCGGCATCGGAATAAACCGCAACCGAGGCGATCTTCATCTCGCGGCACGCCCGAATCACCCGACAGGCGATCTCCCCGCGATTTGCGATCAGAATTTTCTTGAACATAACGTTTCGGTGGTCAGTGGTCAGTGGTCAGATCAATTTTTGATTTGCGATTTGCGATTTGCGATTTGCGATTTGCGACCCACCGTCTACTCACTACCATCTACTGTCTACTGTCTCGCGACCACTGCCCACTGCTCACCGCTGACTGCTCACCGCTCACTGCCCACTGCCCACTGACCACTGCTCAAACAATTATCGCATTTCCGGGGTTCTTTGTGTCATAGCGGATGCCGACTTTCGCCCCCGGCGCGTAACGTATCGGATCGGCCCGCTGTTCGGCGGTTAGCCGTTCTGACGACTCGAAATCCGTCCCCGCGACCGAGTACGTGAAATATGCCATCTCGTCGTCGCCGTTCATCTCGGTGTCGATTATCGTGCCATCCGTGAGCCGGCCGTTCTTGAGTAAGGCGGCGCGTCGTTCACCGTCGCTGACCGGCTTTCTGCGGCGCTTGAAGATCCCCAAAATTCCCATGTCAATCCATCAAAAACGGAGGTTTGTCGTACTTTGCCCGCAACTTGTTGACCGCCCCCAAAACGGTCGGACGCTTGATGATGCGGGCCTCAAGCGGACGTTTTCCCGGAATATCGATCATGATCAGCCCCAACAAGATCGTGAGAATGCCCTGTCCGGGAACGCCCGGAAGCGACAGAATGATCCCGAGCACGATCAAAAACATGCCGAAGACGTTCTTGGCGATCACCACGCCCCAGCGCACGATCCACGGACTGTCCGGCATGAAATCCTGTTGATAGTGGGTACTGAAGTAATTCTCGGGCAGTTTGACCATGACGATCGCGATCGCCGCAAAGCTAACGCCGAGGGACAGGAAGAAGAGTCCGACACCGACAAGCACCTGATTCAACGTCAGCGAATCCCAAAAACTCGCCAGCCAATTCATATTTCTACCCTTTTTCGTCGAGTTTGCGGAATTCCTGCCACGTGTAGATCATGCGGTGTACGAACGTCCACAACGATCCGACCGCGAGCACCCACAGGACCTGCGGCATGCGGTTGAACAGAAAAAAGTCCGAGTTCCAGTCCCAGGTGGACAGCGCACCGATGATGAACAGCACGATCCGCTCGGGCCGCTGCAAGAATCCGACGTTCGCCTTCACGCCGAAGGCCTCGGCGCGGGCCGTCGTGTAGCTGACCATGACCGATCCGATCCAGCCGACACCGGCCAGAAAGACATTCAGGATCGAATGCTGGGGCGTATTCCCGGCATAAAAGACCATGATCCCGAGAAAGCACACCATGTCGGACACACGATCAAGCGATGAGTCCAGAAATCCGCCGAACCGCGTCACGTTTCCGGTCAACCGCGCGACGTTGCCGTCGAGCATGTCAAAAAGATTCGCGACGAGCAGTACGACGCCGGCCCAAAAGAACTCGCCGATCCCGAACAATATGCCGCAACCGACGTTGATCATGACGCCGATCGCGGTCAGGATGTTCGGATGAACTCCGGCAGACGCGAGTGATCGGACCATCGCGTTGATGATCTTCATCGCTCCTCTGCCAATGCTTGCTCCAAACATAAACCCAACTGGGAATCGGGATTTGGGATTGGGGATTCGTCTCAAAACAAATCCGCAATCGGCAATCCGAAGTCCGCAATCAACTCTCGTGTATCGTCGTCAATCGGTAGATCTCGAAATTCCTGAAGCCGGTGGGTGTTTTCACCTTTACTTCGTCGCCCTCTTCCTTGCCCATCAGTGCCTGGCCGATCGGTGAAACCGTCGAGATCAGCCCATTCTCAGGGTCACTTTCTTCCGAAGTCACCAGCCGGTACGTGATCTTTTCCTCCTTGTCGATATCAAATAGGACGACGGTCGATCCGTACGCGATGCGGTCGGTCGGGATCTTCGTGAGATCGATCGATTCGACCTCGCTCAAACGTTGCCTGAGCTGCATGATCCGTGCGGTCACCACCGACTGTCGCTCAAGCGCCGCCTTATATTCCGCGTTCTCCCGCAGATCGCCGTATTCCCGTGCCTTTTGAATCTCCTTCGGAAGTTTGAAATGAAGCTCTTCTTCGAGCTCGCTCAACTCCGCCTGTAACTTTTGTCTGACTGCTTCCATAAGATTTCAGTGGTCGGTGGTCAGTGGCCAGTGGTCGGTGGTCGGTGGTCAGTGGCCAGTGGTCGATGGTCAGTGGTCAGTGGTCAGTGGTCGGTGGTCAGTGGTCAGTGGTCAGTGGTCAGTGGTCAGTGGTCAGTGCAAATTACTCGTAGTTGCCTGACGACGTCTACTGCCTACCGTCTACTGCCTGCTGCCTACCGTCTACTGTCTACGGTCTACCGTCTACTGCCTTCCGTCTACTGCCTGCTGCCTACCGTCTACTGCCTACCGTCTACTGCCTACCGTCTACTGCCTACCGTCTACCGTCTACTGCCTACCGTCTACTGTCTACCGTCTACTGTCTACTGTCTACCGTCTACCGTCTACCGTCTACTGCCTACCGTCTACCGTCTACCGTCTACTGTCTACCGTCTTCTGTCTACCGTCTACCGTCTACACCCTACCGTCTACTGCCTACCGTCTACTGTCTACTGCCTACAGTCTACTGCCTACCGTTTAGGCCGAGCCTACGACTGACCACTGACCACCGACCACTGACCACTGACCACTGATCCTCACAATTTCGCTTCATTCGGTGCCGCGAACGAGATGCCGATGTCGCGGGCGGTCCGTACGAGCTGCCCGTCGATGCTCACCTTCTTGATGTTCGCGACGGCGTCCGCGAGCGGCACCGTGGTCACGGTTCCGGCCTGTAACGCGACCATTTTTCCGGTCTGTCCATTGAGCAACGCACGAACGGCGCAGGCGCCGAAATTCGTCCCGAGCATCCGGTCGAATGCGTTCGGGCTGCCGCCGCGCTGAAGATGGCCGAGCACGACGCACCGCGATTCCTTTCCGGTTTCGGCCTCGATCCGGCGGCGCAAATGGCTTCCGACGCCGCCGAGCCTGAGCGCTTCCTTGTCGAGATAGATCGGCTGCGTTCCGACCTCGACCGCGCCTTCGGCAACGACCACGACGGTGAATCTCGATCCGCTCTTTTCGCGTGCCTTGATCTTGTCGACGATCGAATCAAACGAAAACGGAATCTCAGGCACGAGGATCACGTCCGCACTGCCCGCGAGGCCCGCGTGGAGCGCAATCCAACCGGTATTTCGGCCCATGACCTCGAGCAGCATCACCCGATCGTGCGAAGCGGCCGTCGTATGCAGACGGTCGAGCGCTTCGGTCGCGATATCGATCGCGGTCATAAATCCGAATGTCAGTTCGGTTGCGGACAAATCATTGTCGATCGTCTTCGGGACTCCGATCACCGGAAATCCGTGTTTGTGGAACTGTTCCGCGATCGCGAGCGTCCCTTCCCCGCCGATCACGATAAGCGCCTCGATCTCGAGCGCGCGGAGGTTGGCGATCGCTTCAGTGATCGGCATCTCCGGGATCACGAGCTTTCCGTCAATAATCTTCGCGAAGCTTCCCTTGTTGCGGGTTCCGAGAATGGTTCCGCCGCGCGGCAGGATCCCGCTGACGGCCTTCATTCCAAGTTTGATCACCTTCGGTTCACCGAGAATTCCCTCGAAACTGTCTTCGATCCCGATGCATTTCATTCCAAACTCGCCGTGAGCGGTTCGGACAACGGCACGAATTACCGCATTGAGTCCGGGGGCGTCGCCGCCTCCCGTCAGAACTCCGATCTGTTTATACATAAAGAAACGTGATTCTAAGCAACAAAGTCTGTATTTTACATTATGAGCGGGCAAACTCTGAAACCGGGCGAACGACCGCGATGCGACATCCCGGCGATCGGCCAAAACGCATTCCAAGCGTCGGGAACATCGCGGATTTCAGCACGGCATGACGGCCCGATTCAGCCTGAACTTATGTCAAAAGCCTATGTCACGAAAGCCGGCGCGAAACGTGTGCGCGGCGGACACCTTTGGATCTACAAGAGCGACGTGAAGAGCGTCGACGGAACCGCCGGAGCGGTCGTCGAGGTCTTCGACGAAGCCTCGAACTTCGTCGGAAAGGCGCTTTACAGCGATTCGTCGGAGATCCGGCTGCGAATCGTGACAACTCGCGACGAGCCAACGGACGACGCATTCTGGCGACGGCGGATCGTCGAGTCAGCAGCGCGGCGCTCGATCACGTCGGGAAATGCCTGTCGCATCGTCAATTCGGAAGCGGATCTTTTGCCGTCGCTCACGATCGACAACTACAACGGCGTCTTCGTGATCCAGACGCTCAGTCAGGGGACGGAAACGCTGAAGGAAAAGATAGTCGGGATCATCGCCGACGAATTCGCGCCCATCGCGATCGTTGAACGCAATGATGCGAAGGTCCGTTTGCGTGAGAATCTTCCGCTCGTCAATTCCGTGCTTTTCGGCGAGGTTCCGGAACCGCATTTCATCGAACAGAACGGACTGCAGTTCCGCGTTGCACCGCTCGGCGGACAAAAGACAGGTTCATTTGTCGACCAGCGTGAGAACCATGTCGCCGCGCGCGGGTATGCCCGGGGACGCGCACTCGACTGCTTCACATTTGCGGGAGGCTTCGCATTGAACCTGGCACAAGTTTGCGACGACGTTCTCGGTCTCGACATTTCCGACGATGCCGTCGCCGCCGCGCGCGCAAATGCCGAACTCAACGGGATTACCAATGTTCGCTTTGAATCGGCAAACGTTTTCGACGCTCTTCGCGAATACGAAAAACGCGGCGAAAGATTCGATACGATCGTTCTCGATCCGCCGGCCTTCGTCAAAACAAAGGCCGCGCTGAGATCAGCCGCGCGCGGCTACAAAGAGATCAATCTTCGCGCGCTCAAACTGCTCAATCCCGGTGGAACGCTGATCACCTGCAGTTGCTCGTATCATTTCACCGAACCTATTTTTCTTGAAACGATGGAAGAAGCGGCGCGCGACGCAAAACGCCGTCTGCATCTGATCGAAAAACGCATGCAGTCGTCCGACCACCCGGTGCTGCTCGGAGTACCCGAGACTTATTACCTCAAATGCCTCGTGTTCCGGGCGATCTAATCCAGATTCAGCTTATTGGAGTCGATGTTGAATCCGGCGAGACGGACGTCTTCGCCTTTGATCTGAAAAATGAACGACTCGATCGCCGTATCTTGTTCGTACCGGGTCGAGTAGGTCATTGACAGAAGAATTCCGTCGGCGGTCGTGTTGACGCGCCACTGTTTGAGGTCGGATCGGCCGGCCGCGCCAAGTTTGCTTCTGACAGTTCGGAGCAACGCGGTCGTTTCATCCCTGGCGGCAACCTGTTTGTACATTTCCGACGCCCCGTCGTAGATGGCATCGAATTGTTCGGCGTTGAATCGGTCGTGAAATTCCGCCACTCCCCGTTCGCCGCGCGCTTTACCTTCAGAGAAATCAGCGCAGCCAAATCCCGAGAGCGTGATCACGATGAGGCACAGGCTGAAAATGATCCGGATCCGCTTCATTCCGATCATGAGACGAGCTTGCGCGCGCGATCCATCGATTCGACAGCCTTCAGAACCTGCGGATCGACCTCGGTCTGAACCTGGCTTCCGGCCTCGCTCGAGTAGCTCGCGGTAGCGAGTTCCGCACGCAGGCGCGTCTTCGCGAAATCCGCCTGACTATCGATATTTTCGGCAGTCAGTCCGTTTTCCTTATCACCGGCGGCGAATGCGCGGAAGGCTTCGTACAGCTTGTCGGAAATCACGAGGTCGTTGTTGGCGACGGTCGGCACGAACGTCTGCTTGCCGCGGCGATAATCCTCAAAACCTTTGACCGCGCCGGCCACGAGTTGCCGCGAGAAATAAAAGGCGGCTTCGCTGATCCGGCCGCGCAGCGGTGTGAATTTCGTCGGCGTCGCCCTGACGTCGGGCTCGATCCCGCGTCCGCCGTAGAGCGTCCTGCCGTCGGGCGCCGTCACGGGGCTGCCGACGGGTTTGGGAGCACCGGAATCATCGTCGTCGCCCTCGCCGTTGTGCGTGTAGTAATCGTAGATCGATCCGTTTGAGTAGTCGCGTTGCAGCGAACGTCCGAGCGGCGTGTAATAGCGCGCCGTTGTCAGCGTCAGCCCGGTACCGAACGGCAGTTGAAAGATTCGCTGGACGAGCCCCTTGCCGAAACTGTCCGTACCGACGATAACCCCGCGGTTGTAATCCTGAACCGCGCCCGCGACGATCTCAGATGCCGATGCCGAGCCGCCGTTGATCATCACGACCAGCGGGAAATCGTGAACGTTTCCGCCCTCGGAAACCAGTTCCTGGCTGTTGGCGTAGCGCGACCTGCCTTTGACGGAAACGACGGTTTTGTCCTCGGGGACGAAGCGGCTGACGACCTTTATCGCCTGCGGCAGCAACCCGCCCGGATTGTTGCGCAGATCGAGGATCAGGCTCGTCATTCCCTGCTTCGAAAGATCCTGGATCGCCTCGTCGAGTTCATCCGCTGTCGTTTCCTGAAATCCGCCGCTCAGGCCGACATAGCCGACGCCGTCGCGAAGCATGAAGTAGTTGCGGATCGACGGGAGCGGCACGCCACCGCGGACGATCGTGAATTCGATCGGCTTCGGGCTGCCGACGCGCTCGACCTTGACGACGACGCTCGTGCCTTCGATCCCGCGCACGTTCTTTGAAACTTCCGAGCTCGTCCATTTCGTCGCGTCCTTGCCGTCTACTTCGACGAATCTGTCGCCGTATCGGAGGCCGATCTTGTCGGCCGGCGTCCCGGGAAATATCGACTGGACGTAAACTCCGTCGCGGTGCTGAAGGATCGAAACGCCGATCCCGAAAAAGCGCGACGACTGTTCTTCGAAAAGTTTGCGAAAATCGTCGGCGGTGAAATACGACGAATGCGGGTCGAGCGTCCAAAGCATGCTTTGGATCGAACGTTGGGTGAGATCTTCGTGATTGACCGTTCCGGCGTAATTCTGGTCGATGACGTCGAGCGCCTCGCGATAATCGGTCGTGACCGTCGCCGGCGTCAGCGAATCATCTGCGACCGAGCGCCGGATCTGCCCGAAAAGACCTCCGAGCGCCGCGCTGATCAGCAACAAAACTGCGATCCCGATTATTGTTTTCTTCGTCATCCCGAAACTCCGCATGTTCTCAAAACTATACCACATCACGACGGTCGCCGACCTGTCTTTCAATCGCCGCCGGCGCCACTGTGGTTAAACGCAAATCGCCCGCAAAGCGTTTCAGCACGGGCTTTTCCGGCGTATACGATTTACTTTTGCGAATACTGCACTTAACATCTATTTTTTGCCGATGAAACCCGAAATCTCAATCATCGTACCGGCCTTCGAGGAACAGGATCGCCTTGGCGATTCGACACGCACGATCCTGCGCTATATCGCGGAAAGCGGATCCGCCGCGGAACTGATCATCGTCGACGACGGTTCAAGCGATGAGACCGCAGCGATCGGTCGCACGGTGTGCGCCGAGTTTCCGGACGTCCGTTCGAAGGTCATCCGTTATGATGAAAATCGGGGCAAAGGTTTTGCTGTAAAAACGGGATTGGAGGCAGCCGAAGGCGATATCGCGCTTTTCAGCGATGCCGATCTTTCGACGCCGATCACCGAACTGCCGAAACTCGTCGATCCGATCCGCGCGGGCGAGTTCGACGTCACGTTCGGTTCCCGTGCACTCGACCGGAGCCTGATCGGAACGCACCAGCCGTGGCGCCGCGAACAGGGCGGAAAGGTTTTCAACCTGATCGTCCGGACATTGACCGGACTCCCGTTCTGGGACACGCAATGCGGCTTCAAGGCGTTCAACATGAACAAGTTCCGGCCGCTGCTCCCGAAAATGAGGATCGAGCGTTTCGGGTTCGACGTCGAGTTTCTTTTCGTCGCGAACTTGAAAGGGCTTAGGCTGAAAGAGATCCCGGTCCGCTGGGATCACGACGAACGTACGAAAGTGAACGTCTTTCGCGACAGCCGCCGGATGTTCAACGAGGTCCGCGAGATCAGACGAAATGCGCGCAAGGGGCTCTATTGATTTACAATTTGCAAATTGCGATTTGCAATTGGATCAGCTCGACATGATGTCAACTTTCGAGTGGAAACTCCGACGTTCGCACCATACAATTGCAAATTGAAAATCGAAATTCGCAAATGAAAAGGCTGAACGTAAACATCGACCACGTCGCGACGATCCGGGAAGCCCGGAAGACGATCGAACCGAGCATCATCACCGCCGCCGTGATCTGTGAACAGGCCGGCGCGAACGGCATCACGGTCCATCTTCGCGGCGATCGGCGCCACATCCAGGACCGCGACATCGAACTGTTGCGCGATGTCGTGACGACCTATCTCAATGTCGAAATGGCGGCGACCGACGAAATGGTCGCGATCGCGCTCACGACGAAGCCCGACGCCGTCTCACTCGTGCCCGAGAATCCGAATGAAGTGACAACCGAAGGCGGACTCAACGTGGTCGGAAACTTCGACGCGATCAAATCAGTCATCGAAAAACTAAAAGCCGCGGGGATCTTCGTTTCGATCTTCATCGATCCGGACCACGATCAGATCGACGCCGCAAAACGCGCCGGCGCGCAACAGATCGAACTCTGCACCGCCGAATATGCCGAACTCACGCTCAGTTCGCGAGCCGCCCACGGAGAAGGTCTCGCGAAAGCCGCCGCCGAACTCGAACGACTGCGCGATGCGTCGAAATTCGCGTCGGACCTCGGACTGATCGTCGCCGCCGGACACGGACTCACCTATCGCAACATCGGACCGCTGGCGCGCGTTGCCGAGATCACGGAGTTCAACATCGGCCATAACATCATTTCGCGATCGGTCTTCGTCGGATTGAGCCAGGCAGTGAAAGAGATGATGGATGCGATCCGGAATAATTGATAGGTGAGAACGATACGCGGTCGCGGTCCGCTTTCGACTTTCAGCCATTCCGAATCCACCGTTTGCTTCAACCAGACATCACTTCGGACTAGGTGAGAACGGAAAGCGGTCCTCTTTTGCTATCAGCTTTCAGCTATCAACTTTCAGCTATTCCGAATCCGCCGTTTGTTTCAACCAGACATCACTTCGGAATAGTTGAGAACTGATAGGTGAGAACGGAAAGCGGTCCTCTTTTGCTATCAGCTATCAGCTATCAACTTTCAGCTATTTCGAAACCACCGTTTGTCCCAACGAGACTTCACTTCGGAATAGTTGAAAACGGAAAGCGGTCATATCAACTTTCAGCTTTCCGGTTGTTTCAACGAGACGTCACTTCGGTATAGTTGAGAACCAAAAGCGGTCACCTTCGGCTATCAGCTACTCCGAATCCAAGCCATCCGCGGATCGGCGCGTTGATAGAAATCCGATAATCGAAGATAATCGACAAACTGTTCTTGTTCGCAATCTAATTTCAATTCACCGTTCATGAACTTTGGTTTCATCATCGACAACCGAAAGTGCATCGGCTGCCATGCCTGCACCGTTGCCTGCAAATCCGAGCATCAGGTTCCCGTCGGCGTCAATCGAACCTGGGTCAAATACATCGAAAAGGGCGAATTCCCGGACACGCGAAGACTGTTTTCGGTGATGCGGTGCAATCACTGCGCCGACGCTCCGTGCGTCGAGATCTGCCCGGTGACGGCGCTTTACACCCGGGCTGACGGAATCGTCGACTTTGACAACCGGCGCTGCATCGGCTGCAAGGCCTGCACGCAGGCATGTCCGTACGACGCGCTTTTCATGGAACCCGAGAACCACACGGCGTCGAAGTGCAACTACTGCACGCACCGCGTCGATATCGGGCTCGAACCCGCTTGCGTGGTCGTCTGTCCCGAACATGCGATCGTTTCGGGCGATATGGACAATCCCGATTCCGAGATCTCGCACCTGCTCGCGCGGGAAACCGTTTCGGTCCGCAAACCCGAGAAAGGGACGAATCCGAAGCTTTTCTACATCGACGGCGACCGTGTTTCTCTGAACCCTTCGGCAACCGAAGTCGAATCGGATTACATGTGGTCGTCGCAGGCGACCGGGGTCGGACATTTTGCGAAGTTCGCGGAAGAGCGGATCGCCAACTCACCGGTGGTGGATGCGCAGCTCGGTAAGAACGGATTCGTCCAGATCGAGGGTCGCGGCAAGGCCCGCCGCGTTTACGACGCGCCAAGCAAGGGCGTGCTGTGGGGCTGGGAAGTGTCGGCGTACGTCCTGACCAAGGCGATCGCGACGGGCGCATTCCTGATCCCGGTGATCGCGTCGTATTTCATGTTCGTTCCGCCCGAGGTCAAACGCTTGAGCGCGGCGGTAGCGTTCGCGTTTTTGGGGATAACCGGCGTCCTATTGATCCTCGATCTCGGACGTCCGGATCGCTTCCTGAACGTCCTTTTCCGTCCGCAATGGCGCTCATGGCTGTCGCG
>JAKOSS010000679.1 GCA_029777145.1 Acidobacteriota bacterium
CTCGAAGAAAAAGGATACGATTGGGTCCGGACAGCAAGCGGTAAGCCGTGAGCAGTGGTCGGTGGTCAGTGGTCAGTGGTCAGTAGTCAGAGTTTGGAGTTCCGCGTTTACGCGGCCGTCTGTCAGTGAGCGGTAAGCAGTGAGCAGTAAGCCGTGAGCAGTGGTCGGTGGTCAGTGGTCGTGGTCAGTGGTCAGAGTTTGGAGTTCCGCGTTTACGCGGCCAACGTAGCGAGCCGGAACGAACCAATCGCAAATCTAAAATCTAATATCGGCAGATGACAGCAAGTGCAGTGACAGAAACGATTTACACACAGGATTTCCTTAAATTCATCGGGGATTCGAGTGACGAGTTGGCGCAGATCCGCCGCGACGCGTTCGACCATTTTGCGTCGGTCGGATTTCCGACGGTGAAGAACGAAGAGTGGAAATACACGAATACGAAGTCCATGTCGGATGTCGGATTTCGGATCGCGGATTTGAGTTCCGGTGAGGCGCCGATCGAGCGTGTCAGTGAGTTCAAGTTCGACCGAAACGGCTTCACCGCGCTTCACCTCGCATTTGCCGGGTTCGTCGTGGTCACGATTCCGGCCGAAACATCGATCGCCGAACCGATAGAATTCGCTTTCAAGAATTCCGACGGCGACGCCCGATTTCCGCACCTGATCGTGATCGCTGAACCGGGATCGAAGGCGACGATCATCGAATCTTTCGAATCCGACGGAAAGAGTTTCACGAACGCCGGCACCCAGGTGTTCGTCGCCGAAAACGCGAATGTCACGCATTATCGCGTCCAGAAAGAATCGCCCGATGCGTTTCATATCGGCACGACGGAAGTCACATTGACTGCCGGCAGTCTTTACAATTCGACAAACATCAATCTCGGCGGCGCGATCGCGCGGCACGACGTTCACGTGAAATTCACCGCGGAAGGCGGCGAGGCGTTTGTCGACGGTCTATACATGCTGAACGGAAATCAGCATTCAGATACGCACTCGTCGATCGATCACGCCGTCCCGAACTGCGTTTCGCATCAAACCTACAAAGGTGTTCTCAGCGACAAGTCGCGCGGCGTTTTCAACGGAAAGGTTTTCGTCCGTGAGAACGCGCGCGGGACAGATGCGCAGCAGTCGAACAAGAATTTGCTTATGTCGAACGATGCGCGCGTCGATACGAAACCGCAGCTCGAGATCTTCAACGACGACGTGAAATGTTCGCACGGCGCGACGGTCGGGCAACTGGAAGACGAGGAGCTGTTTTATCTGTTAAGCCGAGGGATAAATTCGACGCTGGCGGCGAATTTGCTCACGTACGGCTTCGCGGAAGAGATCATCAACAAGATCGGAATTGAGTCGATCAAACGTGAATTGGACGAGGCTGTTTTGAATCGTTTGCACGTGAGTTTGGAAGTTTGAACATGTTGTCAGCAAAGCAGATGAGCAATTTCGACGTAAACAAGGTTAGAGCGGATTTTCCGGTTCTCGCGCGCGAGGTCAACGGGAAGCCGTTGTGCTATCTCGACAACGCCGCGTCGTCGCAGGTTCCGAACCTCGTCATCGAGCGCGGTTCGAAGTACCTCGCCGAGGAACACTCGAACGTCCATCGCGGCGTCCATTATCTCTCGCAGCTCGCGACCAGCGAATACGAAAAAGCACGTGAAAAGTCCCGCGCGTTCATCAACGCGAAGGAAGCGAAAGAATGCGTTTTTGTCCGTGGCTGCACGGAAGGCATCAACCTTGTCGCGAACGCCTACGGGCGCAAGTTCATCAACGAGGGTGACGAGATCCTGATCAGCCAGATGGAACACCATTCGAACATCGTTCCGTGGCAGATGATTGCCGAGGAGCGCGGCGCGAAGATCCGTGTGATCCCGATGAACGAAGCCGGCGAGCTGATCATCGACGAATATGAGAATCTCCTCAACGAACGGACGAAGATCGTCGCCGTCGCGCACGTGTCGAACGCGCTCGGAACGGTAAATCCGATCAAGGAAATGATCGCGACCGCGCACAAATTCGGTATCCCGGTTTGCGTTGACGGCGCGCAGGCCGTGCCGCACATGCGCGTCGATCTTCAGGATCTCGACGCCGATTTCTATGCATTTTCGGGCCACAAGATGTTCGCTCCGACCGGCAGCGGAGTTGTTTACGGCAAGAAAGAATGGCTCGAGAAGATGGGGCCGTATCAGGGCGGCGGTTCGATGATCCGGACGGTGACCTTCGAGAAGACGACTTACGCGGGATTGCCGGAGAAGTTTGAAGCGGGAACACCGGCGATCGCGTCGCAGATCGGACTCGGCGCGGCGATAGATTATCTGAACTCGATCGATCTCGACGCCGCCTTCGCGTGGGAACACGAACTGCTCGAATACGCGACCGCAAAGCTTTCTGCGATCGAGGGCGTAAAGATCGTCGGCACGGCGAAGGAGAAGGCGAGCGTTTTGTCGTTCACGATCGAAGGAGTTCATCCGCATGACATCGGCACGATCCTCGATCAGCAGGGAATTGCGGTCCGCGCTGGACATCACTGCGCCCAACCGGTCATGCAGTTTTTTGAAGTTCCGGCGACCGCTCGCGCAAGCTTCGCGTTCTACAACACCAGAGAGGAAGTCGACAAACTAGCCGAGGCGGTTGAAAAAGTGATCGAAGTTTTCGGTTAGGCTGCTTTCTCCCGAAGGGATTTCATGTTCCGTCGAATATTGACCGCCATTACGGTCATTACTCTCGGTTTGGTTCTATAATGACCTCGAGACCCCCCAATCCACATGTTCGGACCTCGTCCGGCAGATCTGTGTCTTTGGAGCTAAACATGAAACTCAACGGCCGAATCTTCATCGTCATTTTTGTGTTGCTGACAAGTAATGCGCTGACAGCAACTTTTCCCGTCAGTATCGATCCTGCTCAGGATGACAAGATCAGAGTGCTTTCCGATTCCGATTGGTATTGGAGTGCGGTCAAGGTCCCTGATAAGGAAATGGAGTCGATCGGAACGCCGAATAAATACACGCTCCGATTTCGGAACGACGGCACGATCGCGATCGTCGGAGACTGCAATCGGGTGGCAGGAACCTTTTCCTTATCGGAAGGTACGATCTCGATCAAGCCAACCGTCTCGACGCTCGCCGCTTGCGGGCCCGATTCGAAAAGCGATCAGCTCATCGCGCTCATCGGGCAGGCGGAGAAATTCGTGGTATCACCGGTCAGTCTGGTACTCGTCCTCAAGGACAAGGGACTGATGATCTTTCGTCCGCCGAATCCGGCGGAACTCTGCGGAGGGAAAGCGACCGCCGTACATAACGGTGTCACGACACTCGATCCGGCGATCAGCGCCGAGCTGGACAAGATACTTTTGGATTTCGTAACGGGGCCATCGATTTCCCCGGGCGCGTCGATGTACGTCATGACGCCGAAGGGAAGTTATCACAAATCGATAGGAATCTCGGACGTCTCCGCCTGCGCCGAATTGCCCGTGGATTCGCCCTTCCAAATAGGCAGCAACACGAAGATGATGACCTCGGCGATGATCCTGCAGCTGCAGGAACGCGGCAAGCTTTCGCTCAGCGATCCGATCGGAAAGTGGCTTCCCGACCTTGCGGCGAAGATACCGAATTCCGATCGGATCACAATCGACATGCTCCTGACCCACACGAGCGGGATCGCCGATTACTTTGACGTCGGCGAAGAGCGCATTTCGTCTGGAACCGGGAATAAGGCGATGCTGACTCGTGGATTCACACCCGAAGAGATTGTTTTACGCGTGGCGAATTTCGGAAAACCGGACTTCGCGCCCGGCGAGGCGGGCAAGTGGAAATACAGCAATACGGGATACATTCTGCTGGGTCTGATCATCGAAAAAGCGACAGGCAAGTCGTACGAGGATAATCTTCGTTCACGCATTCTCAAGCCGCTCAAGTTGAAGTCCACGTATCTTCAAAAGGGTCAGCCCGCAACCGGTGCGCTTCCGGTCGCCTATTACGAAATGCCGTTCAAGTTCACAACCTCCGAGTGGAACGCCAGTCAGGGTTGGGCTGCGGGTGCGGTCGTTTCGACGTCCGAAGATTTTGCAACATTTCTGCGCGCGTTGTTTAACGGCAAGCTTTTCAAGAAGCCGGCGACGCTTGCGTTGATGCGTTCGTATCCCCCGGCGGGATCGAAGGCACTTGGTGAAGGAACCGTTTATTGCCATGGGATGCTCGAGAATCAAGGTGTTCTCGGGCACGGAGGACAAACACTCGGGTTCCTCAGCGACGGCGGTTACATTCCCGAGATCGATACAACCTTCGTTATCTGGAGCAACGCGGGATCGGGCAAGACCAGCCGCCTCGTCGTGCCGGCGATCGCCAAGGTATTGAGGGGTGAGAAATAATGATTCCGAAGGTAAGCAGACTCGCCGCGATTTCCATTCTCGGTCTGGCGCTTAGCGGCTGCCAATCCCGGCTCGTTCCGGAATCGCCGCAATCTCCGACCTCGTGGGCGAACACGTCCGAACAGTCGAAGGCCTTGTTGCCTGAGCCGCAAACCGTGAAGTTTGAGTCGGCTGACAAAGTCGAGATCGTCGGAACCTTCTACTCCGCTGAAAAGGACGATTCGCCGGCCGTCCTGCTGTTGCACCAATGGCAAAGCGATCGAAAGTCGTTTGAATCGTTTGCGGAGCGCCTTCAGTCCAAGGGATTTTCGGTGCTGGCGATCGACGGTCGGGGATTTGGGGATTCGGTCCGTACTACCGACGGAAAACCGGTCGCACCGGCCCGCGACGAGGCAGCCGTAAAATCAATGCTGGTTGACGTCGCGAATGCCTTCAAGTTTCTTTCTGAGAACAAGAAGGTCGATCCGTCGCGGATCGCGATCGTCGGCGCTTCGTACGGCAGCAGTCTGGCGATCCTTTATGCTGCTGAAAATAAGGACGTTAGGGCTGTTGCGTTATTGTCGCCGGGAATCAACTATTTCGGGAGCATGAAGACCGAACCGGCCGTCAAAACATACGGAGCCCGACCATTGCTTTTGGTTGCGGCGAGTGACGATGCGGAATCCGCGGACACGGTCAAAAAGTTGAAGGAGGCGGCCGGAAACGATCTTTGCGATTCCGAAGTTTACTCCAAAGGCGGACACGGCACGGCTTTGTTTTCCGCCGGAGTTGGCCTTGAGGACCGACTCGAACTGTTTATTGAAAAGAGTCTGAAATGAACAAGGTCAGCCTTGAAGAGAAATTCGCGCTCATAACCGAGCATTGGAGGCCAAAGATCGTCGGAGAGTTGAACGGCCAGGAGGTCAAGCTCGTCAAATTTCGCGGTGAGTTTCCATGGCATCACCACGATAACGAGGACGAGATGTTCATGGCCTGCAAAGGGACTTTCAGGCTCGAGTTCCGTGACCGAACCTTGGAGGTGAACGAAGGCGAATTCGTGATCGTGCCGCGGGGAGTCGAACATCGGCCGGTGGCGGATGAAGAGGTCGAAGTACTTTTGTTCGAGCCGAAGAATTTGATGAATACCGGGACTGTCGTTGATGAAAAGTACACGGCGCCCGTTGGAGAAAAGATCTAAAGGACATGTCGGAGCTGAACGAGCTATACCAGGAAGTGATCCTGGAACACAACAAGAACCCGCGGAACTTCCATGAAATGACCGATGCCGATTATCAGGCCGACGGTCACAATCCGCTCTGCGGCGATCAATTGAAGGTCTTCCTTCACGTCGACGGCGACGTCATCACGGACGTGTCGTTCACCGGAAGCGGATGCGCCATCTCGAAAGCTTCGGCGTCGATGATGACGCAGGCGCTGAAAGGCAAAACGCGAGAAGAGGCCGAGACATTGTTCGACGAATTCCATCGCATGGTGACCGGGAAGCTCGATATTGAGACCGACGAGAACCGTCTCGGGAAACTTCGGATCTTCGCCGGAGTCCTCGAATTCCCGGCGCGCGTGAAATGCGCCTCGTTGTCGTGGCACACGGTGCATGCTGCCTTGCACGGCGAAGAGGGTGTTTCGACCGAATAGCGCCAGTCCCGTTCGAGTGTTACCCAACCTTAATTTCCGGCTATACTTGAGTCTATGCAAATCAGATCGATCGAGCTGACCGAGATCAAGTTGCCGCTCGTTCATTTCTTCGAAACCAGTTTCGGCCGGACTTATGAGCGGCGAATCATCCTCGTCCGCGTGACGGACATCGAAGGCGTCGAGGGATGGGGCGAGTGCACTGCCGGCGAGTCGCCGTCATATTCCGAAGAGTGGACAGGCTCATGTTGGGAGGCGATCGAGAAGGTTCTCGCGCCGATGGTCATCGGCAAAACGGTCGACTCGGCGGATGGGATCTGGGAGTTGATGAAGCCGGTCCGCGGCAATCGGATGGCCAAAGCGGCGATTGAAACCGCGTGCTGGGATCTTGAAGCGAAGAAGCTCGGCGTTCCGTTGTGGAGGCATCTCGGCGGTGTGAACCGCGAGATCGCGTGCGGCGTCTCGATCGGGATCCAGGATTCTGTTGAGCAGTTGCTCGGAAAGATCAAAACCGAGCTCGACGCCGGCTACCAGCGAATCAAGATCAAGATCGCGCCGCATTGGGACTTCGACGTCATCAAGCGGGTCCGGGAGACATTTGGCATGATCCCGCTGATGGGCGACGCGAATTCGGCGTATACGCTCGCCGACACTGATCTGTTCAAACGCATGGACGAGTTCCGGCTCACGATGTTCGAGCAACCGTTGCCCCACGACGACATCATCGATCACGCCAAGCTCCAGGCAATGATATCCACGCCGATCTGTCTCGATGAACCGATCAAGTCGCCTGACGATGCCCGCAAGGCGATCGAACTGAAGTCCGGTCGCATCATCAATCTCAAGAACGGCCGCGTCGGCGGTCACAATCAATCGAAGCTGGTCGAACGGACGGCCCGCGAAGCCGGAATTCCGGTGTGGTGCGGCGGAATGCTCGAATCAGGGATCGGCCGGGCGCACAACATCGCGATCTCGACCCTTGCCGGCTACACGATGCCGGGCGACGTTTCGGCATCGAAAAGGTACTGGCACGAAGACGTCATCGAGCCCGCCGTCGAAGTTTCGCCGGAAGGGACGATCATGGCGCCCGAATCTCCCGGCATCGGCTTCGAAGTCAAGGAAGACCGAATCGCAAAGGCCGCCGTCCGCAGGTCCATCGTCTAAACACAAAAGAGGCCGGCATCGATCGACACCGGCCTCTAGCTCTAATTCGAATAGAGTTATTCGGAGATCGTGAACTTGTCTCCGCGCTCCATCATCTGGCCGGTGACACGATCCTTGATCTTGATCTTGAGTTCGTATTCGCCGGTCGGCAGCGCAACCGTCGGGAGCAATCTCGCAAGCGTCAGGCGCTGACCCGAATCGCTTAGACCTTCCCAATTCTCCGGCTGGTTCAGAATTTCTTTTCCGCCCTTCATCAGCACATACTGGACATCAACTGCCGGACGCAGCGTGGTCTGATCGATACCGGCGTTGTAAACCTGCATGTAGATCCCGACCTCCTGGCCCTTCTTGAAGTCGCGGCTGAGATTTGGAATAACCTTCGCGGTTCCGATGACGAACATGTTGCCGATATCGGCTTCATTCGTCGTGCGGAGTTTCGACGCGAGGATCAGTGATGAAGTATCGAGTTGCTTCTCGTCGTACTTCGGAAGGGTGAATCCGAAACTCCGGATACCCTTGTTGCCGGAGACGACGTCGCGGACGATCACATCGACCTTGTAGGTTCCCGGAGTCAGCGCAACGGCTTTCTGATAGACGGATTTCTTTTCCTTCGTCTCGGCAAGTTCACCGCTTGTTGAACTGGTGATCACCGAATCCTCGAAGATCCCCGAACGCTTGCCGGAAACTGCCATGATGCGTCCGAAGATGTTCATGCGGGCGGTCGGAAGACCACCGCTGTCTGAGAAGACGAGTTCGCTGTTGTCGGTCTGAACCGTGAACGTTGTCATGACGCTGTTGTCCGACTGACGGAAGTAGTCGACGCGGAGCTGGAAGTCCAACGGATTGTTGTCAACGACCGGCGAATCCGAACCGAGCAAATTCTGAAGATCGCCGTACTTGACCTGAGGCGGACGCTGCAGGTTTGCGATCAATTCCAATCGGCGGAACGGCGAATCCTGTTCGCGCTGATACGAGGCACCGTTCTGATAATTTCCGGTGATGCGATCCGCCTTGTCGGCCAAACCGAGCGATTCCGCAGTCGTCATACCGGCGCCGGGAACCATCAGGAGAGCATCCTTTTCGTACGGTGACCGCGCGATGCGATATTCGCCGGTACCCGTCGGATCAACAAATTCGATCTCGATGCCGTCGCCGACATCGTCAAGATGACGATAAAACCAGATCTCGAACGGATAGGCGGTGGTCGATCCGCCGCCTTCATACGAGGGACGGTCATACGATCCGCCGGACGGGTGCGCTTCGACTGAATCCGGCTTGCCCCAGGTGATGTAGATACGCCCGCGATCTGTCAGCCAGCCCGGAATTCCGGAAGCGAAGTGCTCGTTCGCATACGCGATCCGTTCGTAATACTCTTCGCGGTATTCGTTCTCTTCGGTGTCGGGATTCGGGTCACGGCGACGCCAGAAATTCTCGATGAAATTTTCGCGTTCTTCGTCTGTTTTCAGCGCCTTGAATGCCTTCTTCTCTTCCGGCGTGATGATGTAATAGACGTCTTTCTTCATCCAGTCTTCGTAAATGCGCGTGACCTCAGCCTTCTGTTTACGCGCTTTGTTCTCGACGTTTTGAGTAGGCGTCTCCTTCGGATCCTGCGCGAGGGCGAGCGGCACCGAGGCCGCGATCAGAAGCGAGGTCAGGGTCAATTTACGAACTAAACTTCTTTTGGACATAACTAACAACTCCAAATGCTTATAGGTGTTCTTTTAGCTCTTAAGAGATTAGACAATAATCTGCAATTATTCAAGATGCTTCAGGCTTGTCGGTAGTTGCTCGAAGTCGCGCTAAACCGGGTCCGGGACGCGCTTTTTACCAAAGAACCAGGCCACGAATATCGAGACGACGTAGAGCGCCATCATCGGCGCGGCAAACAGCATCATGTTCGGGATGTCGCCGGTCGGCGAAATGACCGCTGCGGCAATAAGAATGATGATGATCGCGAACTTCCAGCTTTTGAGAAGAAAACCTGCCGAAACGAGTCCGATTCTGGCCAAAACGTAGGTGATCGCCGGCATCTGAAAGATCAAGCCCATCGCGAGCATGATCAGCGTGATGAAATCGAAATAGTCGGACGCGCGGAGCATCAGCCGGAAATCCTCACCGAGCCATAGGAGATAACGCACGGCCGGCGGAAAAAGGATGTAGTAGGCGAACGCCGCTCCGAGGACGAACGAAACGGACGATAATCCGATGAACGGAGTCACGTATCTTCGTTCGTGTTTGTAGAGCGCCGGCGCGATAAATCCCCAGACCTGCCACAGAAGGAACGGAATACTGAGCGCGATCCCGGCGTATAGCGAAACGGTAACGTAGAGCGTGAATGACTCGGGGACCGTCGTCACGATCAGTTGCGATTCAGGGCTCGCCGTCTGATCCGCGATCGGCTTGAGTTCTGCGACCTTCTCACCTTTCGGAACAACATACGTGCCGACGATCAGGTCCTCGTCCGAGATCACGCAGAAATTGCCTTCGGCGCAGTTTTCGATGTGCGCGAGAACGGTTGTCCCGACGGGCACGACAACCGCTCCGAGATTGGTTGCGCGATCGAAAACATACCGCCCCGAATCCCCGTCCTTCATCTGCGACAATGACCCGGCGCCTTCGATCTGTCGCTGGGTCGCCGCGGCCATTTCACGCTGAACCGGAATCGCCAGGAAGTTGTAGATCTGATTGGAAACGCTCCAACAAAGGAGGAACGCCACGATGACGATCAGAACGGATCGTATCAGACGGCGACGCAATTCATCCAAATGTTCCAAGAAGGACATTTGTGCGCCGATCTCTTGTTCGCGTCCGGTATCTTCAGTCATGAGTCTCTTTTGTGAGGCTTAAAGCCAGTCGCGCTTGCCGTCGCGCGGTTCCTCGGCCGCGGCACCGGTTTCGGATTCAACTGCAACCTTAGGTTCGGCGTTTTCCTGATTCTTCACCATGTCGGCGACCGACGCGTCGTCAACCGGCTTGATCTCCGGTAGTTGAAGCGCGGGTGCTTCCTTGGCGATCGTATTCCCGAGCGTGCTTGGGGAGTCGTCGCGATCGAGACCCTCGAAGTCGACCTCTTTTTCCCAAGTGCTTTTGAACTCGTTCGTCGCCTTTCGAAACTCGGCCATCGTCTTCCCGATGGTCTTCGCGATCTGCGGCAATTTGCGCGGACCGAAGATGATCAGCGCGATGACGCCGATCAGCAGCAGTTCCTGCATTCCGAGCGATTCTCCGATAAATAAGAGCAACATTTCCTAACCTTAGACGATCCGCAGCAAACATTCGTCGAATTCCGACACCGAGCCGATCACCGCCGCATTCTCAAGTTCGGCCAATACCTGTTCCGCGCCCGAGGGCGTGACACTTATCAACAATCCGCCGGCCGTTTGCGGATCAAAAAGGGCACTCTGCATCTCGCGGGTGACGCTGTCGTCGAATTCGACCGTATCACCGACGTAAGTTCTGTTGTTTCGATCACCACGCGTCAGCATGCGTTGCCCGATCAGATCGATCACTTCAGGCAGCAGCGGTACCGATCCCGACTCGATCCGGAAGGTCACGCGGCTTGCTTTGGCCATTTCATACGCGTGACCGAGAAGTCCGAAGCCTGTGATGTCGGTGCAGCCGTTCGCGCCGGCGCGGCGCATGGCCGCGGATGCCTCACGGGCAGAGGTCGTCATCGCGTACATTGCCGCGTCGACCGCTTTGGGCGACGCCTTCTCGAATTTGATCCCGGTGCTTATGACTCCGGTCCCGATCGGCTTCGTCAGCACCAAAAGATCCCCCGGCTTCGCTCCGGCGTTGGTTATAACCCCTTTAGGATCAACAGTTCCGGTCACCGAGTAGCCGAACTTTATCTCCGGATCGTCAACCGAATGCCCTCCGAGGACGACGACGTTTTCCGCATTCAGAGCAAGCTGACCGCCCTTCAATATCTCGCCGAGGACCTCCCAGTCGCCTTTCTGCGGATAGCAAACGATCGAAAGCGCCGTCAACGGCGTCCCGCCCATGGCGTAAATGTCGTTCAGCGAATTGATCGCCGCGATCCGGCCGTACGTTTGCGGATCGTCGGCGATCGGAGTGAAGAAATCGAGCGTCTGGACCAAGGCCGTCTCGGAATTGAGACGAAAAACTCCCGCGTCGTCGGAGGTGTCGAATCCGACGATCACATTCTCATTGGATTGTTGCGGAAGTTTGCTCAAAACTTGAGCAAGGTCGCCTGGGGCGAGTTTTGCCACTCAACCCGCACAGGAGACCATTTCCGTCAGCCTTTTCTGCTCCATATTCACCTTACAATTCTGCAATTTGAGAACAGAGAAAGCAAAGGATTGCGCCAATGCTTCAACTCTTCATCAAAAGCTCGTATATCCGGCTCAGATCGCCGTCGCCGTAATACTCGATATGTATCTTTCCACCGGTCCCTTTCACATTCGGAACGATCGATACATGCGTTCCAAGAAAGCGTCGGAGCTTTGTCTCCGCGGCTTTCACGTTTGCGTCAGCTTTCGCGCTAACTTCTTTCGTTGCTTTATTTGCGGTCTTGTCAAGACTGATTCGCTTGACCGCCTTTTCCGTCTCGCGAACTGAAAGCGCCATTTCGATCACCTTCCGCGCGATTCGTCGCTGCGAGTCGGCGCTTTCCGCCATGAGCAGCGCGCGGCCGTGACCGGCGGAAAGGCGCTGTTCCTCGATAAGCTTCTGGATGTCGTTCGGAAGTTTCAAAAGCCGCAGCGATGTCGCGACAAGGGTCCGGTCTTTGCCTACGCGCTCGGCGATCATTTCCTGAGTAAGTCCAATGCTGTCAACGAGTTTGCGGTACGCTCGCGCCTCTTCGATGGCGTTCAGTTCCTGACGTTGGATATTTTCA
>JAKOSS010000680.1 GCA_029777145.1 Acidobacteriota bacterium
CCGCGGCAACCTTCGGACGCTTTTTGCCGACGTACTCAATCCTTTCATCCCGAATGAGAACGTAACCTTCGAAAACCTCGGTGCCGTTCGAAGCGGGATTGACGACGGTCACGTTCTCGATCAGCATGACGTCCATTGGCGCCGTACCGCCGAACGTCGCGAAACTCGAAAACAGCAATACTGCCAGCATCAACAAAGACGCGGTTGATTTCGTATTCATGGGTTCTCACCAACCGACGGCGACTGGAAATTACCGCGGTTGAATTGAGAACGAGATTGGGCTGACGAATGTTCACAAAGCGCGAACTTAAAGATCCGCCTTCGAATAGATCCGTTTCGGCTGATCGTCGTCGATGCATCTCTGATAGAGCCTGGCGATCTTTTCGAAGTAATGTGACTTCGGGTGGAGCTCGTCATACCAGCCGTGACGGTCGACGATCCCGCGGCAGTCGATGTGATGGACGTTCTTGAATCGGTAACTATCGCCGCATTTCGCGTTCGCGATCCCGACCATCATTTCGTTGAACTCGTGGATCATGGCCTTCACGACCGTTCGCTGGACCTCCGGTTCGACGATCCCTTTGAGCATGAATGATCGGCGGAGCCACGACCCGCTCCCGAGGATCCGGTTCAGGATCGGTTGCGGGCTGAAATTCCAGTGGATCGCCGCCGACGGAATCGCGAAGTCATATCCTTGAGTGACGATCCGTGTCTTCTCATATTTTTTCGCGACGTTCGTGAACATGATGTAGTACTGGAGCCGGATCAGATTCAAGAACGCGTAAAAGTCCTTCGTGAGGTATTGTCGTCCGGCCTTGATGTCCGGGTCATCGGTCGGGTCCTGATCGAACCAATCGTCCTTGAGCTCGATTCCCTCGCCGGGTTTGCATATCATCGTCGTCAGCCGGTTCTCGCCGACGAGATCGTTGCCGCCGCCGCTGATGAGAAAGACGTCGGGAGTGTGAACCGGGAAGCTCTCGACATATTCGCCGCTCCAGATCATGTTCGACAGCCAGTCACCGGCTCCGGCGCGACTGATGATCGCGTAGTTGCCGACTTTCGAGAGCCAGTCGATGATGTCGGTCACAAAGTAGGGGAACTCGAACCAACTGTCGCCCTCGGCAAGGATCACCTTGTTGCCCGCTTTCGCGCGGAACCCGCGGTTGATCGACTTGAAATAGCGCTTCTCGCGCCGAGCGCGGCTCATTCGATTCAGGCGTCCGAGGAGCCCGGAATTCGATTCCGAGCCGTTGAGGATCGTTCCCTCGTTGACGTCGAAGATCCTCCGGGAGAGTTTTTCGAGGTACTCCGGGAAATCGGAAAGCAACTCAAACATTTTCACGAGTTTCGCCTCGTCAAAATTCGCCGGATCGTGAAGCATGGTGTCTTCAAGCCGATCGACTTCCTTCTGCCAAAGATCCCGTTTTGCCCGTCGCTGACGTTTCGCGTCGCGAATATGCCCGCGTCTTATCTGTTGAAGCCGTGAAGTGTTCAAATTATCATCGGTCATTGGGAGTCCGTCCTTGTGTTGTTCTGCTTCCAATAATGCCAACGAGACGCGATTTCTTACATGACGTCTCGGAAAACGTGCCAAACCGAATGATTTCTGCAAAACTCTAGCAAATGAAAATGTTGCTCCGCGCCGTCTTGTTGATACTCATCGCGTGTGCGCCGACCGCGTTCGCGCGCTCGACGTACAATTTCGACTCGGACTGGAAACTGTTCCTCAGCGATCCGGCAGGGGCGGAAAAGTTTGATTTCGATGATCGGAACTGGAAATTGGTCACGCTCCCGCATGCGTGGAACGAGGACGACGCGTTCAGGCTTGACATCAAAGATCTTTCGACCGGAATCGCTTGGTATCGCAAGCACTTCCGGATCCCTGCCGGCAACGTCGGGAAGAAGGTCTTCGTCGAGTTCGAGGGCGTCCGCCAAGCGGCTGAGGTTTACCTAAACGGCGCGTTCGTCGGACGGCATGAAAACGGGATCACGGCCTTCGGCTTCGATCTCACGAAATTCGTCAAATCGGGCGACAACGTGATCGCGGTCCGCACCGATAACTCGTGGAATTACAAGGAGAAGGCGACCGGATCGGGTTTTCAGTGGAACGACAGTAACTTCTACGCAAACTATGGTGGGATCAACAAAAGCGTCCGGCTGCATATCTCGGGAGCGATCTATCAGACGCTTCCTTTGTACTCAGATTTAGGTACTACGGGAACTTATGTTCACGCCGACCGAATCGACGTCGTGCGCCGGATGGCGACGGTTGCGGTCGAATCGGAGGTCCGCAACGAGACATCCGCCGGACAATCGGTCGCGCTCGAAGTCGTCGTTTGTGAATTGAACGGACGGATCGTAAAGTCGATCCCGGGTCAGAAATATCAGATCGCGGCCGGCGAAACGAAGGTCCTGAGCGCAGGCGCGACGATTTCGGGACTGAACTTCTGGAGTTGGGGTTACGGCTATCTTTACGACGTCGTGACAAACATCCGAGTTAACGGCAAGACAGTCGATTCCGTCACGACACGGACCGGA
The DNA here is from genome assembly GCA_029777145.1 of Acidobacteriota bacterium. Next base: position 2,539 of record JAKOSS010000680.1, read on the forward strand.
TTCCGTAAGACCGAGTTCGGCCGCGGAATGTTCAAGTTGAATGACCGGACGCTCCAGCTCAAGGGCTACGCCCAGCGGACGACGAACGAGTGGCCGGCGCTCGGATCGGCCGTACCCGCCTGGCTGAGCGACTTCAGCAACCGGATGATGGTCGAATCGAACGCGAACCTCGTCCGCTGGATGCACGTCACGCCGTCGAAACAGGACGTCGAATCTTGCGACCGCGTCGGGCTGATCCAGGCGATGCCGGCGGGAGATTCGGAAAAGGACGTCGACGGCCGCCGTTGGGAACAGCGCAAGGAAGTAATGCGCGACGCAATCATCTACAACCGCAACAATCCGAGCATCATTTTTTACGAGTCCGGCAATAAGGGCGTCTCCGAAGAACATATGAAGGAGATGAGGGCGATCCGCGACAAGTACGATCCGTTCGGCGGGCGCGCCGCCGGATCCCGCGAAATGCTCGATTCGAAGGTCGCCGAATACGGCGGCGAAATGCTCTACATCAACAAAAGCGCGCGAATCCCGATGTGGGCGATGGAATATTCGCGCGACGAGGCGTTACGGAAATACTGGGACGAGTTTTCACCGCCGTTTCACAAGGACGGCGACGGCCCGCTCTACAAGGATCAGGACGCAAGCGCTTACAACCGCAATCAGGATTCTCACGCGATCGAGAACGTCACGCGCTGGTTCGATTACTGGGAAGCCCGTCCGGGAACCGGAACGCGCGTCAGTTCGGGTGGCGTGAACATCGTCTTTTCGGATTCGAACACGCATCATCGCGGCGCGGAAAATTATCGACGCAGTGGAGAGGTCGATGCGATCCGGTTGCCGAAAGACGGCTATTTCGCGCATCAGGTAATGTGGGACGGTTGGGTCAATGTCGAACGGCCGCGGACGCACATCGTCGGTCATTGGAACTACACGCCCGAAACAAAAAAGAACGTTTACGTCATTTCTTCGGCCGATCGCGTCGAACTCTTCCTGAACGGCAAATCACTTGGATTCGGAACGCAGTCATATCGATTCCTTTACACATTCAAGGACGTCAAATGGGAACCGGGCGAGCTCCGCGCAGTCGGATTCGATTCAACCGGCAAGAAGATCACCCAAGATTCGAAGGTCACCGCGGGAGAGCCGTTCGCCGTCAAACTGACGCCGCGCACGCGTCCCGGAGGATTGATCGCGGACGGATCGGATGTCGCGCTTGTCGACGTCGAGGTCGTCGACCGCA
>JAKOSS010000681.1 GCA_029777145.1 Acidobacteriota bacterium
AAGTTGTTCGGCTCGCCGAATTTCACGCCGCGCCGCTGGCGCAGAATGCCTTCGATCTCCTGCACAGCGTCGTTGAGCTGACCCTGTTTCGCCTGGATGATATGGAGGATCGCGTCGCGCGTCGGTGCTTCTTTTCTGGCCGTGCGGAACGGCATGAAGACCTTCCGGTCCTCCTCGTTCTCGCCGAAAAATCCTGCCTTCCGCTTCTCGATCACGCCGATGATCTCCCAGGTCGAGCCGTTCATCCGGACGACTTTGCCGACGACATCGTCGGGCGCGTCAGGAAAAAGGGCTTCGACCGTGTTGACGCCAACGACAATGACCTTGCGGCGCTGATAGTTGTCGGCTTCCGAGATCCAACGTCCCTGACGCAGTATGATGTTCGTGGTCTGCATATAGTTCGGCGTCACGCCGTCGGTCAGCGCCCAACGGTAATTCTTGCCTTCGTATACAAGGTTGTCGTCGAATCCGTTACCCCACGATCCGATGTTCGGCGCGACCGTCGCGATATCCTCGACCGTCGACGACTGCGCGAGGATCGCGTTCGCGTCGTCCTCGGTCAACGGCTTGCGGTTGCGCTCGTCGCGGTTGCGCGTTCCGAATCCGGTGGACAGGTGAAAGGCGTAGATATTGTTCGTCCCGTACTCTTCGACGATCGAGACGATCGATTGCCGCATTCCGGTCAGGATCGACGCGACCACGATCGCCGTGATGACGCCGATGACGATCCCGAGGATCGTCAGAAATGAACGGAACTTATGCCCCATGACGCTGTCCAGCGCCATTCTCAAGACTTCTTTTGGTACGGATGTGATCATAAGGCGATTATAATTCCAACTTCGAGATTCCAGCTTTCAGATTCCAGCTTTCAGATTCCAGCTTTCAGATTCCAGCTTCCACATTTCAACTTCCTGATTCCAGGTCCATCTACTTCAACTTCCGAATCTTGGAATCCATTGGAATATGAAATCTGGAATACCTGGAATTTGCTTTCACGTACGTGTCAGCGCGACGATCGGATCGAGACGCGCGGCTTTCCACGCCGGATAAAGCCCGGCGAGCACGCCGATGACGCTTGAGACGCCGACGGCGAGCAGGATGTAACCGAACGTGATCGTCATCGTGATCTCGAGCGCCGCCGTGATCAACTGCGTGACACCGGTCGCGAGGACGAGTCCGAGCACGCCTCCGACGATGCAGAGCAGCGCCGATTCGATCAGGAACTGCATCAGGATCTGTTTCCGGGTCGCCCCGATCGCCTTGCGGAGCCCGACCTCGAACGTCCTTTCGGTGACCGAAACGAGCATGATGTTCATGACGACGATGCCGCCGACGACGAGGATGATCATCGTGATCGGTATGACGACCGCGGCGATCGCGCCGGTGAACTGATCCATCTGCGTGTTGAATTCATCGGTGTTGACGACGCTGAACGTGTCTTCTTCGCTGCCGATGAGCCCGCGTTTGTTGCGGAGCGTCATCTGCGCGTTCGCGATCGCGTCCTTCAAAACATCGGCATTCAGCGATTTTCCGTGGACCTGAAGCCCGCCGGTGCGGGAAAAGATCTGATTGTGGAGCGTCACCGGAATGTAGATGTTGCGGTCCATCGAGTCTCCGAAGAAGGATCCCCGCTTTTCCTCGATCCCAATGATGGTCAACGGCACGCCGCGGACCTTGATCTGCTCGCCGATCGGGTTCCGGTTCGGGAAGAACTTGTCCTGAAGGTCGGTCCCGATGACGCAAACCTTTGCCGACCGTTCGACCTCCGCGTCCGAAAAGAACCGTCCGACGGCGATCGTCTTGTCCTCGATCTCGACCATGTTCGCGGTATCGCCGATGATCCGCACGGATGGCATCTCGATCCCGTCCTGGGTGATGTCGGCGCCGGCGTTCATCGACGCACCGACTGACGAGCAGAGCCGGCAGTTGTCACGGATGTAGAGATACTCTTCCCAGACGATGTCCTTGTTGCGCCGGTTCCGACGTTCGAATTCCTCGTCCGAGATGCGTCCCATGTTCGCCATTCGGGTCATCATGAAGTGGTTCGATCCAAGGACCTTCGAGACCTTGTCGATGACGTAGGTCTTGAGGCCGCTGATCGACGCGCCGACGACGACCACCGCCGCGACGCCGATAATGATCCCGATGAGCGTCAGGAACGCACGGAGTTTGTGTTCGATGATCGATTTAAGCGCGATGCCGAACGCATCCGAATAGAATGAATATAGCTGCCGCATATGAACTCCGCCGTCCGATTCGCCGTCTGGCGAACGGTCTCGGCCGTGGAAATGAAATCGGAACGTATGTCCGCGAACAGGGTCGGACAAAATGCTAACGAACCTCGGAACGGTTAAGTTTCGAGAAAAGTTCGAATCGTCCCGTTTGTACCCGAAAACCTCGCTCGTGCTATACTTTCACTTTATTTTTCGCACTTAAATCTTTCAGGAGAAACAAGTCTTGGCCGTTTTAGTTGATAAGAATACGCGCCTGATCGTGCAGGGGATCACCGGCAAGGAAGGCACTTTTCACACGCTTCAGATGATCGATTACGGTACCAACGTGGTCGGCGGCGTCACGCCCGGAAAAGGCGGTACGACGCACGAGGGCGTGCCTGTTTTCAACACGGTTGCCGACGCGGTCCGTGAAACCGGCGCGAACGCGTCCGTGATCTATGTCCCGCCGGCATTCGCCGCGGACGCGATCATGGAGGCCGCCGACGCCGGAATTCCGCTCGTCGTCGCGATTACCGAAGGAATTCCGGTCGCCGACATGGTTTCCGTCCGTGAGTACCTTCGGGACAAGAACACCCGCGTCATCGGCCCGAACTGTCCGGGGATCATTTCGCCCGGAAAATGCAAGATCGGGATCATGCCGGGACACATCCACAAGGAAGGCCGGATCGGCGTCGTTTCGCGGTCGGGAACGCTGACCTACGAGGCCGTCGGGCAGTTGACCGCGCTCGGACTCGGTCAGTCGACGGCAATCGGGATCGGCGGCGATCCGATCATCGGAACGAACCACACTGATGCGCTGCGCCTGTTCGAAGCCGACGACGAGACCGATGCGATCATCATGATCGGCGAGATCGGCGGCACCGCCGAAGAGGACGCGGCGGCGTTCGCCAAGGATAACGTCACGAAACCGATCGTTGCATTCATCGCCGGGCAGACGGCTCCTCCGGGACGCCGCATGGGCCATGCAGGCGCGATCATTTCGGGCGGAAAGGGAACGGCCGCGGAAAAGATGAAGGCCTTGACCGAAGCCGGGATCCGGGTCGTCGATTCGCCGGCGGACATCGGCCAGGCGATCGTCGAACTGCTCGGATCGAAAGCGGCCGCGTAGCGTCGTTTCCGACCGGAAATTCATGGACATCGGAGTCATCGTCCGGAGCGGGTTTCGGGCGGCGGAGTTTGGGGCGAATTCGATTTCCCGAGATCCGCGACCGATGTGACTGCGCGAACTCAAGTCGGAATGAAATTCTCGCATTCGTTCGTCGTCGGCGCGTCCGACATCGACGATCAGGGACACGTCAACAACGTCGCATACGTCCGTTGGATACAGGATGTCGCGGTCGGACATTGGAACGCGGCGGCGTCGGAGGAGATTCGCGGCCGGTTCACGTGGATGCTGACGCGGCACGAGATCGATTACAAGCAGCAGGTCTTTGAAAACGATGAGGTCACGGCGACAACCTGGGTCGGCGAGCGGACACGCGTGAGTTGGGAACGGTTCACGGAGATACGACGCGGCGACGATCTGGTCGCAAAATCGCGGAGCGTTTGGTGTCTTATCGACAGAAGAAACGGAAGACCGGCCCGCATCGCGGGTGAGATCATCGAGGTGCTGTAATCAAATGAAACCGGGAATTCTTTTGTTGATTGGCGCGATCTGCCTTTCGGCGGCGGTTAATGCGAGTGCCCAGGCATGCGGCTCGTTCAGGATTGAGATCACCGTCGGAACACTGACCGGACAGCCGATAGAGAACGCCGAGGTTCAGTTTCTCCCGATCACGACAGACGAGACCTTCGGCAGAAAATTCGTCAGGAATCCGACGGATCGTTCGCGGTTCTCGGCCGAATTTGAAGAAGGCCGTTCAGCGCGGGAATTCCAGCGGCTGATCGTTTCGGCGAAAGGCTACAAGACCGCCGCGAACGAGATCAAGTTCTATTCCTGCAGCAAACTTCGGATCGCTGTCAGTCTCGCCGCGAATTCATCGGCGGGCGCATCCGAGTGGAGTTTCACGAACTGGCTGACGGTCGAAACCGCCGACGAATCCGGCGGTCGCGTGGACGGGACAAAGATCACGGTCATGCGCGCCGGCGAGGTTGTCCGGTCCGAATTCATCGAATACTCGGGCACCCGCATCGAGTTGCCGAACGGCGAATATACCGTGCGGATCGAAAAAGACGGTTATGAAACAGAGGAGATCGCGGCCGATCTTTCGCGGATCGCAGACGTGAAGGTCCGATCGATTCTTAAGCCGAAGCCGTGAAAAGCGATCTGCCGCTTCGGAGTTTCAGTAACGAAGGAATTCAGATTAGTGGCCGGAAGCAATTTCGGATCAATGAAACTGATCAAAATAAATACGAATAATAAAGAGGAATACCGACAAGAATGAGCAATTTAACATTTGGAATCATCAAGCCCGACGCGGTCGCGAAAGGGCACACCGGAAAGATCGTCGATCGCATCATAGGCGCGGGCTTCAAGATCCGCGGGATGAAGCTGATCCATCAGTCGAAAAAGCAGGCTGAGGGCTTTTACGCCGTCCATCGCGAGCGTCCCTTCTTTGGTGAGCTCACCGGGTTCATGTCGAGCGGCCCGTGCGTCGTTCTCTGCCTTGAAAAGGAAAACGCGGTACCGGCGTGGCGGGACCTGATGGGCGCGACGAATCCGGCGGAAGCGGCGGAAGGTACTCTGCGCAAAGAGTTTGCGGGATCGATCGGCGAAAATGCCGTCCACGGTTCCGACTCTGACGAGAACGCCGCGATCGAGATCGCATATTTTTTCAGCAAGCTTGAATTAGTTTAGTTAAAAGGATATAAAAGTCCGTAAGTTCGTGAAAGACCGCTAAACCGCCGAAATTGCGGACTTTAATCCAAATCTCAAGGAACGGTATCTGATGAAGAAATGCCCTAATTGTCAGCGTGAGTTTCCGGATGCGATGCGGTTTTGCCAAACGGACGGGACGCCTCTCGAAGATGTTGTTGAAGAGGTCCAGCCCGAGGATCCGTTAAAGACGACGGTCGTTCGCCAGGACGAGATCGCGGCGATGATACCGCCGGATGATCCGTTCAAGACGATGGTCGCTTCGCACGTCGAGGAGAAGGACGACGAGGACGACGTGCTTCAGATCCCGCAGGATTTCGATCCGCTCGCGACGATGGTCGTTCCGCCGATCCAGGCGAAGGACAATTCTTCTCTCGAAGATCTGGTTCCGACTCCTCCGGCTACATCGGGGGCGGACGAACCGGCACCGGCGATGCCGTCAACGCCGATCGATGCGCCGATCGCGCCGCCGGTCTTCAGCGAACCCGTGATCGAACCGCCCAGTTTCACCCCTGAACCGAGTGCGGACCCGAATGATGACATTCCGGCAACCGTCATGCAGTCGCCGTTCGAGGCCTTCAACGCGCCCGCGGATCCGCCGGCACCTTCATTCGGACAGCCGTCGGCACCTGAACCCGTAGCGCCGCCGGTATTTGATCAGCCTTCCGATCCGATGCCCGTGCCGTCGTTCAATCAACCGGCCGAACCGTTCACGGCTCCGCCTGAACCCGCGGGTTTCCAGCCGGCGCCGATGGACGCGCCGCAGTCGCCGTTTTCGGCTCCGCAGACGCCGTTCGCGCCCGAGAGCCAGCCGATGCAGGCCGCGGAATGGAATCCGCCGCCGGCGCCGGTGCAGGAGTGGCAGCAGCAGCCGATCGGAGCCGACACCCCGTTCCAGCCGCCGGCAGACGGCGTCGCCGGACAGAGCAAGACGCTCGCGACCATTTCGCTTGTCGCCGGTATTTTGGGATTCCTGATGAGTTTCGGCTCGATCGTACCGTTTATCTCGCTGATCTGCATGCCGGTATCTTTCCTGGCGAACGTCGCCGCGATCATCATGGGATTCATGTCGCGCGGCAGGGCAAAGAACGATCCCGAACATTTCGGCGGTGCCGGGCTCGGCCTGGGTGGAATCATTCTCGGTGCGCTTGGTATCATAGTCGTGGTCGGATTGTTCATCATTGCCTTTGCGGCTGCGTTCTTCCTGCAGATGAGGTAGTTTCCCGTCTGCGGAATGACATTTAGACGAGTATGTCGATAGTTTCTGACGTTTTGAAATCAACCATCGCGGTGGTCAAGGGAATGAAGCGTACGCTTTCCGAGATCCCGCGTGAAAAATGGACCGTCCAATATCCGGACGTTCCGGTCACCGTGCAACCGCGCTACCGCGGTCAACATCTGCTGCACGTCGATGAGAACGGCAAGGAAAAGTGCGTCGCGTGTTATCTTTGCGCCGCTGCCTGCCCGTCGGAGTGCATTTACATCGAAGCCGAAAACGATCCGCGCCCGTACGACGAACGCATCGGCCGCGACGAGCGTTTTGCAAGGGTGTACAACATCGACTACGGCCGCTGCATATTTTGCGGATTCTGCGTCGAGGCGTGCCCGAAGGATGCGATCACGCACGGTTACAATTTCGAGATCTCTGTTTACAACCGGGCCGATCTGCTGAAGACAAAGGACGATCTCCTGATCACCAAGCAGAAGCAATCCAAGAATTACCGCGTCGCTCTCTCGACCGAGGACGTCGATTCCGAATTCAAGGAAGTCTGATTCGGTCGGAGGCCTTTTTGCGCCGGATCCGGACGGGTGCGAACCTGCCGGGTCCGGCTTTCATCATTCATGACCGTGATCAACGAGCTTCCGCCGACAACGAAGGGGCGCGATTTTGAGATCAAGGCACACGGACTGCGCGAGTTTGCCGGCCTGCGCCGCGACGATCAGCGGCTGAATCCGTTCGATCTTGCTCATTACGCCAAACTTCTCGTCGTCTCGTATGAACAGATCGAGCCGTTTCTTTCGGGCGAGACGCGCGAGGAACTGCTTCAGGGAGGAAAAGACTCCTGGTCGGGCGGAGCCTGTTCGCAACGTCTGCCCGACGGCAGAAAGCTGATCATCCTTAATCCGACACACAGTGCGAACCGGCAGAACGCGACGCTCATGGAAGAGATCAGCCACGTCTTTCTCGGACATCAGCCATCCCGACTGGCCGTGCGGACATTGAACAAGCAAGGCAAGCCGATCGCGCGAGACTATCGGCCGGAGATCGAAGAGGAAGCTTACGGCGTCGGTGCCGCGGCTCTCGTTCCGTACTCTTCACTGAAGCGGTTTATTCGGCAAGGAAAGACGTCGCGTGAGATCGCGAAGCATTTCAATGTCAGCCGCGATCTTGTCGAATATCGCATCAAGATCTCCAAACTGTGGGACGAGTACGCCGCTTCGATTCTCGTAAATCGCGAGTACTAATTGCTTTATTGAATTTGATCGGCGTCCGAATTAAAATTCACTTCGATGGATGAACACCACCCCGCGACCACGTCTCCTGATCCGAACCTGTCGGTTGTCGACAAGTTGCGGATGCTTCTCGACATCACGAAAACGATCAGCCGTTCGCTCGATCTCGATGAAGTGCTGACGCTGGTCATGGACACGCTCGATTCGCTGATCAATTACGACGCCGCCGGAATCTATCTCATCGAGCATGACGGCGCGGGCGACAATCCTTATATCTTCAAATCGAAGGCGCTCAGCGGTTACGAGATCCCGTTCGCGCTCGTTGAGCCGCAGCTGAAACTTGGCGAGGGCTTTATCGGCTATTGCGCGCAGACTGGGAAGTCGATCATCTCGGGCGACGTGACGAAGGATCCGCGATATTTTCCGGCCCGCGAGGCGACGCGTTCCGAGATGGTCGCTCCGATTGTTTCAAACGACCAGGTGATCGGTGTTTTCGATCTCGAAAGCGACCGGCTGGAAGCGTACACGGCGGATGATCTCCAGATACTCCAGATGCTTGCATCGCAGGTGGCGATCATCATCGAAAAGGTCGAACTGCACGAACAGGTCGTCGAGAAGAAACGGCTGCAGGCGCAGCTTGAGATCGCGCGTCAGGTCCAGTTGGAGCTGCTTCCCGATCACGATCCTAAGATCAAGGGATTCGATGTCAGTGCGTATGTTTTTCCGACGGAGCAGGTTTCGGGTGACTACTACGACTGGGTCAAGGTTTTCGACGATCAGGTCGGGATCATCGTCGCGGACGCGGTGGGCAAGGGGATACCGGCCGCGCTGCTGACCGCGTTCCTTCGCGCGTCGCTGCGGCTTGCAGTCCAGATCGGCTATGCGCCGCACATTGCTCTTTCGAAGGTCAGCAATCTGCTTTGGGACTCGGTCGAGTCGCATCAGTTCATCACCGCGATCTACGGGATACTCGATTCGACAAACCGGACGTTCGTGTTCTCAAATGCCGGACACAATCCGCCGCTCCTGGTGAAACCGAACGGTGAGTTTCGGTTCGTTGAATACGGCGATCTGCCGCTCGGAATGTTCCGCGAGATGCGTTATCACCAGCACTTCATCAAGTTTGAAGAGGGTCAGACCCTGGTGCTTTACACCGACGGGATCACCGAGGCCGCGCGCGACGACGGCGAGGAATACGGGCGGGAGCGATTTGCGCAAAGGGTCATCGAGGGGATCGCTTTGCCGGCGAAAGAACTCGTTGATTTCATTCGCAAGGGCGTCGCCGACTTCACCGAGCGCAAGTTTCTCGACGACGACGGAACGCTCTTCATCGTCAAAGCCGACTGATCTCCGAGGCTGCAGAAAAAACAAAGGAACGCGGATGGCTCCTCTGAAAGTGACCTTCCGCGTTCCTTCGTTGTCAATGGAATCGTTCTAGTGACCGGTCAACGACGATCCGACATTGTCGCCCCCTGGGACGACCGGCGTTCGGTAATCGCCGTAGTTGAGCTTGTCATTCGATGTCGAAAAGGCATACATGTCAAACCCGAAAGCATCGAAGAATTGGACGAGTTCGATCGACCGGTCGAGATAAACGACCTCCGGGAATCCCATTTCCGCGCGGATCTCCAAAAGTCGCTCAACAACTTCGAGCGGCGCGAAACATTTTACAGGATCATTGAAAGTCGCCATCTTTTTCCTCGCCCAACTGCCGCGGACATTCCGCGAACACCTGTTAGATTACGCCCGACGAATAATGGTTGTTCTCAAAAAATAATCTAAACAACCTATTCGATTACCCGATGCTCTAATCCATTGGAAGGAATATATTGTCTTTTTCGCGGACTAGTATTAAAGTTAATGAGAATTCTTTCCCCAATACCTTTGAAGGAGCAAGAAAATGAGAAAGAACGTATGCTTTGCGCTGGGTATCGCGTTTGCCGTCCTGTTTTCCGGGTACTCTTATGCGCAGGATGCGCGTGTGACCTCAAGCGTCGGTGACACTTACGTGATTTCGGCAAAAGCCGGCGGCGTGAGTATCGTCGAAGGGCGGGTCACCGTAAAGCGAAAAGACGGTAAGAGCGGCCTGCTCTTGAAAAATGATCAACTCGAAGTCGGGGAAAGAGTGACCACGGGGCCGGAAGGGAAGGCGGAAGTCCTGCTGAATCCCGGATCCTATCTTCGCATCGGCTCGAACAGCAGTTTCGAATTCGAGAGCACGAGTCTTGAGGATTTGAAATTGAGATTCCACTCCGGTAGCGCGGTCGTCGAGGTTCTCGCTTCCGATGATTTCGCGATCACCGTCGGGGTGCCGAGCACGTCCTTCAAACTGAACCGTTCAGGCGTTTTCCGGATCGACGTGACCGGAAACGGCGGCGCGCGGGTCGCGGTTTGGAAAGGACGCATGACCGTCAACGGAGACGACGTCAAGTCGGGCCGAGTGGCGATCATCAACGGTTCGGACGTTGCGGTCGCCAAGTTCGATCGTGACGGCGGCGACGATCTTGATGTCTGGAGCAAATTCCGGGCGAAGGAAGTCTCGGCGATCAACGCCCGACTCGAACGCAACTCGATGCGCTCGTCGCTTCTGAATTCGTTCAACAACGGCCGTTGGAACGCTTACAATTCGTTCGGTGTCTGGGTCTTTGATCCGATCCGGCGAATGTGGTGCTTCCTGCCGTTCGGCGGCGGATGGGGCTCGCCTTACGGTTACGACTACTCTTTCAACATGTGGTACTGCCGCATGCCGTACTGGGTTTACACGCCGCCTGTACAGACTCCGGGTGGCGGTGGCGGGATCAATCCGACCCCGACACAGCAGCCCGATCCGCGCATCATTCGGAATCAGACTCCGCCGTTTCAGCGGACGAATCCGGACGGAACGCCGGGCGGCGGAATAAATCGTGTTCCGCCGACCTTGACGTCGGGTGATTCGACGCGTGACCGGGGCGGACGGCTGCCTCGCAACAACGATGAATCGCCGCGATACGACTCGTCGCCGCGATACGAAACGACGAAACCTATCTCGACGCCTGCGCCGTCGACCCCGATCATTGTTCCGCCGTCGTCACCGCGCGGAAAGACCGACAAGGACAACTGATCGATCGCTTGCAAGTAAAAGTAGGAAGGCCGTGCAGTCGCGCGGCCTTTTCTTATTGAAACAGGTGGCTGACAAATGCTCCGATGGAATCCTTCGGAGACTCTTGAAGCTGCGGGAAATACGGTTGCAGAACGAGAAACACCGACTGGATCCCGTTGAAAATAAAATGCAGGATGACGCTCGGCAAAAGTCGTCCGGTTGACGCGCGCACGATCGTGAGAATCAGGCTCAGCACCAGCAGGAGCGTCAGGGACGCCACGCTGTTGTAGTATTGCGGGATGTGGACTGCGGCGAACAGCAAGGTCACCAGACCGACCGCCGGCACCATTCCGAACGATTTGCCGGCCGCCGGAAACAGAACGCCCCGGTAAACGACCTCTTCGACGAACGGGGCCGAGAATGTGGCGATGAACGCGAGCAGCAGCGTCGCTTCGCGCGAACTCTTGAGGATTTTTTCAAACGGAGTTTCCTGATCCGGGAAATAGGTCCCGATCACCGCGACGAGCGCGAAAAACCCGATGACGATCACGAACCCGTGCCAGATCCTGAAATTTCCGAGATCCCATCCCAGGCTGGCAAAAAACGAATGCCGACTGCCTTTCGTAACGATCCGCCACGCCAGGAGGACGGTCACCAGATGCGCCGGTATGATCGCACCGATCTGAAGCAGCATCGCGAACTTGTCGTTGCGCAGAAAATCGTTGAGGTTGGCCGAGTCGACCTGCATTGCCAGCGAATACGGCAGGACGAGAAAAACCGGCGTGAGGAGGATCAGCAGGATGCTCACGAACCAAAGCGCGAGCCCCGCGCCGATCCCCCAACCCGGATCGTCCGGTGAAACCGGTTCCGCGTTCGCCGATCGTTCGATCGTTTCGGGTGAAACACCGTCTTCAAATGAAATTTCGTCGCCGTTCACGGCTTCGAGTGTAACGAAAAGCAAACACAGTTCCAAGTTTGAAATTTCCCATGAATCGGGATAACCTAAAATCCCGTGGAGCAACACGGAAACAATCCCCGACAAAACGTATTTGCAATCATTCCGGCTCGATTTGCCTCCACTCGACTCGGCGGCAAGCTATTGCTTGAGATCGCCGGTCTGCCGCTCATCGTCCACACCCTGAATCAGGTCAGAAAGGCGCGAAACGTCGACCGAATAATTGTCGCAACCGACGACGAGCGAATCCGGTTGGCCGTTGAATCGAACGGCGGCGAGGCCGTGATGACATCGACTGACCATGCGAGCGGGAGCGACCGTATCGCCGAGGTCGCACGCCGACTCGTTCCCGAAGGATCGATCGTCGTCAACGTGCAGGGCGATGAGCCGATGATTCCGCCGTCGACGATCGAGAGGTGCGTCGAAGCATTGATCTGCGACGACGCGGCGGACATCGCCACGACGTCCGAAGCGATCAACGATCCGATGGATGCGCTCGATCCGAACGTCGTCAAGGTCGTGACGGACGGGAATTCGCGCGCGCTCTACTTTTCGCGTTCGCCGATCCCGTTTCCGAGGGCCGCGGTCGGGCGCCATGGCTCGCTCGCCGCCGCGCTCGACAATGAGCCCGAACTTCTACGCACATTCCGCAAACATACCGGGCTCTATGCCTATCGCCGCGAATTCCTTTTGCGGTTTGCGGAGATGCCGCCGTCGCGGTTGGAATCGACCGAAATGCTCGAGCAGCTCCGGGCGCTCGAGTCAGGTGCGAGGATCCGCGTCGTTGAGGTTGAAGACGCATCGATCGGGGTCGACACCGAAGACGACCTTCGGCGTGTCCGGAAAATTTTGGAGAGCGCATGATGAGCGATCTGTTCGGTTTGCTGTTTTTTGTACTGGTGATCGCCGGATTCTATATTGGTCTGCGGGCGATCGCGAAGCCGATTCGAAAATCGGAGCAGGAGTTTGAAAAGAGCGTCGCGGAAAGCACGTCGATGCTCGGAGCGAGCATGAACGCGCTTCAGGAATTGCTGAATCCTGAAGCGGCGAAAGCAAAGGAAGTCCAGACGCAGGTCAAGGAATGCCGATTCATGAAGAAACGGCGCGAGGGGAAGAGCGGCGGATCGGCCGATGCGGAAACGGAATTCGATAAGGGAGAACAATGACAAAATACATATTCGTTACAGGCGGTGTTGTTTCAAGTCTCGGAAAGGGTTTGGCGGCAGCATCGATCGGATGTCTGCTCGAGGCACGCGGGATGTCGGTCCAGATGATGAAACTGGATCCGTACATCAACGTCGATCCGGGGACGATGTCTCCGTTTCAGCACGGCGAGGTCTTCGTTACCGATGACGGTGCCGAGACCGACCTCGATCTTGGCCATTACGAACGCTTCACTCACGCCAAACTTTCTCAGGCGAACAACTGGACGAGCGGTCGTATCTATCTCAGCGTCATTGAAAAAGAACGACGCGGCGACTATCTCGGAAAGACGATCCAGGTCATTCCTCATATCACCGACGAGATCAAGGCCGCGGTCCGTGCGGTTGCCGAGAAGGAACAGCCCGACGTGCTGATCGTCGAGATCGGCGGAACGGTCGGCGACATCGAGTCTTTGCCGTTCATGGAGGCGATCCGGCAGATCGGCAACGAGGAAGGCCGCAACAATGCGATCTTCGTGCATGTCACGCTCGTACCGTTCATCGCCGCTGCCGGTGAGCTCAAAACGAAGCCCACGCAGCATTCGGTCAAGGAACTGCGCGAGATCGGAATCGCGCCCGACATCTTGTTGTGCCGCTCGGATCGTCCTCTTTCGCTCGATCTGCGAAGAAAGATCGCGCTGTTTTGCAACGTTCAGGAGAACGCGGTCATTTCGGCGCTCGACGTCAAGACGATCTATGAAGTTCCGCTCGCGTTCCACGAACAGGGACTCGATTCGCTGATCCTCGACGATCTTCATCTTCGCGAACGTTTCCCCGACGCAGACCTGAAAAAGTGGCGCAAACTCGTATCAACGATCAAGGAACCTTCGGAGGGCGAGGTGAAGATCGCGATCGTCGGCAAATATGTCGAACTCGAAGATTCGTACAAGAGCCTGCGCGAAGCGCTGACGCACGCCGGCGTGGCGAACAACCTCAGGGTAAAGATCGACTGGCTCGAGTCGGAGAATCTGATGAAGGACGATTTTGAGTCGGAACTTCAGGATTACGATGCGATTCTCGTTCCCGGCGGTTTCGGCAAACGCGGTGTCTCGGGAATGATCCGCGCGATCAAGTACGCCCGGAAATCGGGAACGCCGTATTTCGGGATCTGTCTTGGCATGCAGACGGCCTGCATCGAGTATGCCCGCAATGTCTGCGGACTCCGCGATGCCGATTCGACCGAGTTTGCGCCCGAGACTCCGTTTCCGATCATCTTCAAGCTTCGGGACCTCGTCGGCGTTGACGAGCTCGGCGGCACGATGCGCCTCGGTGCGTGGGACTGCAATCTGAAGGAGGGATCGCTCGCGCGCGAGGTTTACCGGGACGCGCCGGCGATCAGCGAGCGCCATCGCCATCGTTACGAATTCAATCCGGAATACCGATCGGTTCTCGAACACGAAGGCATGGTCTTCAGTGGTGTTTCGCCCGACGGCAAGTTCGTCGAAATGATCGAATTGCCGCGTGAGGTGCATCCGTACTTCATCGCGTGCCAGTTCCATCCGGAGTACAAATCAAAGCCACTTGACGCACATCCGCTTTTCGCGTCATTCGTCCGCGCCGCGCATGAACATCGCCTGGCGAGCGAGAATCTGACGGATGACGTGAAGAGCGACAAAGCGATCGAAATGCCCGAACGCGCCGAGGTTTCGGCAGACGAATAGACGATGGAAAATCGGAAGCGCCGGATCGATCGGCCGATCGGCCTTATTGTCGTCTCGGTACTTGCAGTGCTCTGGGGACTCACCGGGTTCGTTTCGACCTTCGTGGCGATCAAGAATTCTCCGGAGATCCCTTTCGCCTATACCGTCATCGCGCTGGCCTTGCCGGGTTTCCTGGCGGCTTCCGCAGTTTGGGCTTTGGCCGGACAAAACGAAGGCCGCATTGCTCTCGTGATCGTATTGGTGCTCAACTGGGCGTGGCCGATGCTCTTTGCCGTTGGAGCACTGTTGGATTCCGAAAGCAGCAACGACGGCGACGGCGTCGTCGCGGTGGTTACCTTGACCATCCGCGCACTGTGGGTGATCGGCATCGCATGCTATCTTCTTAGCAAGCGGGTCTCGGAGTATTATCATCAGAATGACGGAAAGCAATCAGTTTAGCGTCGGTGACGTGTCTTTCGGCGACGGCGGTTTGAGTTTCATTCTCGGTCCGTGCGTCGTCGAGTCTGAAGAGCATGCGTTGTTCATGGCGCGCTCGATAAAAGACATCTGTGACGCGGTCGGCGTCGGTTTCGTTTACAAATCGTCGTTCGACAAGGCGAACCGGAGTTCGATCGAGAGTTTCAGGGGAAGCGGAATGGACTTCGGGCTGGCGGTCCTTAGAACCGTCAAGGCCGAACTTGGACTGAGCGTGATCACGGACGTTCACGAACCTTGGCAAGTGGAAAAAACGGCGGAAGTCGCCGACATCATCCAGATCCCGGCGTTCCTCTGCAGGCAAACCGATCTGCTTGTCGAATCAGCCCGTTCGGGGCGCGCGGTGAACGTCAAAAAGGGACAGTTTCTCGCGCCGTGGGATGCAAAGAACATCGTCGAGAAGTTGCGTTCCGCCGGATGCGAAAAAATACTTCTGACCGAGCGCGGCGCGAGCTTCGGCTACAATAATCTGGTCGTCGATCTGCGATCGTTCCCGATCATGCGTTCCTTCGGCGTGCCTGTCGTTTTTGACGTCACGCATTCGCTGCAGTTGCCCGGCGGTCTTGGAAAGGCAACTGGCGGGCAATCGGAATACATCGAAAACTTCGCGCGCGCGGGCGTCGCCTGCGGGGTCGACGCAGTCTTTATGGAAGTGCACGACAATCCGTCGGTCGCGCCGTCCGACGGACCGAACCAACTTCCGCTGT
The DNA here is from genome assembly GCA_029777145.1 of Acidobacteriota bacterium. Next base: position 15,582 of record JAKOSS010000681.1, read on the forward strand.
CGCGACTTGAAGAGCTGCTGCGCAAATTGAAGGCGATCAACGATCTTGTCGCCGGACCTTGAATAATTATTATGAAATTTCCTGCAATCATTGCTTGTTTGTCCGTCGTGTTGCTTTTTGCGGCGACCGGTCTTGCCCAGACAGATACCCGGAGTTCGAAGACGTGGGAGGTCATGAAATACGATCTCGCGGTGACCTTGCCGGCAACTGAAAACGAACGCTCGGCAGGCATTCGCGCAACGCTCAATTTGAAGAACGTGTCAGGATCGAGTGCTTCGAGCCTGACGCTGCGGATCAGCCAAAAGGCCGAGGTTTCATCCGTCAAACTGGCCGGGAGCCAGTCCGACTTTACGAAAAATGAGGAGAAGCTCGGCACCGGCTCGCTGCAGCGGATCGTCATGCGCGGTTTGAGCGTGCAGCCCGGCGGCACGACCTCTGTCGAGGTCAACTATAGCCTCAAGGTCGAAGACAATTCCGGATTGTCGACCCTGACGCCGTATTCGTCACAGTTTCTGCCGCTTTCGTTTTGGTATCCGACTCCGACGAGTTGGTACTATCCGCGCGGCGGGGATTTTGCACCCTACCGCGTCCAGGTCGCCGCCCCGGGCGGCGTGAGCGTATTTTCGGCCGGGACCGCGAGCGGCGGGGCGTTTGAACAAGCGTTGTCGGGCCAGCCGTTTTTTGTTACCGGCTCGTACGAAACGTTGAATGATAAGGGTGTTGAAGTCGCACTCGCGAAGGGTGCGGGCGAGGACGAACGAAAACGCGCGTCCGAGATCGCGGCGCTCGCCTCGGACGCCTTTGCCTATTACTCGGGTCTCTTGGGTACTTCTCCCGCCGCCAAATTGCGGATTGTTGCGGTCAAACGCGGTTCCGGATTCGCCGATGCCGGAACGCTGCTCCTTGATCAGAGCGTCTTCAAACGCGAGAAAATTGATGCGCTGACCGCAATGAACGTCGCCGAAGCGATGGTTCGCGTGTGGCTCGGTGCGGCAACGACTATCAGCGGGGACGGCGGCGGCGCGGTCCGCGAAGGATTGGTCCGATTTCTGGCGACGCAGTTCATCGAATCGAAGTTCGGCAAGGATGTCGGTGACCTCGAACGTATGCGGCAGCGGACGGCTTACGCGGCGGTCGTAAAACGCGACGCGCCGATCAGTCAGATCACCCCGCTCGATGATTATTATTATGTTACCGACGCCAACAAGGGAGCGATGGTCTGGCGCTTGTTGGCACGTCGCACGGGAATCGACAGCTTCATCGGCGTACTAAAGGCGAACATGAAGCTCGGCGGCCTCGATCTTGCGGGGTTGCGCGGCGCGTTCGGGCAGCAGAAGGAGCTTCTTGATTATGCGTTCGATCAGGTAACCGACATGGACCTGCTCGTCGGACTTCCGCAGGCGGGATCGGGTGAAACGCGAGTGGCGCTTCGGAACACCGGTTCGATCGACGCGCTCGTTGATGTCACGGCCGTTACCGACAAGGGCGAGACGCTTCGGAACACGATGACCATCAAGGCGAAGGATTACGGTGACGCGATCTTCAAGACCACGTCAAAGCTCGTCCGTGTCGAGGTTGACGCTGATAAGCTCTATCCGCAACTCGACTATGCGAACGACATCAAACCGCTCGTTATCGACGAGAGCGACGGGCTGCTTTTCGTCAAGAAGGTTTTCGACAGGCAGGACTTTCCGCAGGCGGAGACGAATGCGCGGGCCGTGCTCCGCGACACGCCACGTTTCGACGACGTGCGCGTGCTTCTAGGCAGGGCGTTGCTGGCGGAAGGGAAGATCGCCGAAGCGGAGAGGGAATTCAAAGCGGTCCTCGACGAAAAGCTGCCGACGGCGCGCAGTCTGGCCTGGGCGAACACCGGACTCGGCGAGGCCGCGCTGAAAAACAATCAGCCGACCGCGGCGATCGCTTATTTCGACCGGGCAATTCGTTCCGGGGGCGAGATCGGCGCTTCGTTCGCGGCGCGTCAGGGACGATTGAAGGCGAATGCGTCGCGAGTGACGGACGAATCGATCAAATCATTCTTCCAGGCGTTCGATAAGGCGGCGCTATCGTCAAGCAAGGCGGCGTTGGACGCTTTGATCGTCTCCGGAGAACTGCCCAAGGCGTTCGCCGCGGGAATCGCGGGACAAGCTCAGGAGTGGACATCGTCGGTGACGCAGATGGACGTCATCGATACTGAACACGTGGTGGTCGAAGTTGCGCTGACGATTAAGATCATCAACAAGAGCGAAGAAAGCGGCAATGCCGTCTTTCGGCTGACAAAGACGCCTGAGGGATGGAAGCTGAGCGGCGTTGAATCGTTTGAGGTCCGTTGAGAATTGAGACTCACTGATAAAGGAAAAAGCATTGCCGGTCTCGGAGCCGCGGCGGCAAAGGTGCGGATGCTGGTGATGGACTGCGACGGCGTGTTGACCGACGGCAAGATCTACCTCGGCCCATCCGGCGAGGAATTGAAGGTCTTCCACGTCCAGGACGGCCAGGGGATCTCGCTCTGGCATTCACAGGGCGGTCTGACGGCGATCATCACCGGGCGCGGGGCGGAACCGATCCTCGAGCACAGGAAGGCGGAACTAAAGATCGGCAATCTCATCACCAGATCGCGAGACAAGCTTGCTGATCTGAGCCGAATTCTTTCGTCAGTCGATATCGGGCTGGATGAGGTCGCATATGTCGGCGACGACATCGGCGACATTTCCGTGCTCGATGCCGTCGGAATCCCGATAGCAGTGGCGAACTCTGTTGGCGATCTTGAATCGCATGTTGTTCTGATCACGGATCGGTCGGGGGGAAACGGCGCAGTTCGCGAAGTCGTCGAATACTTGCTCAACTCGCGCCGAATGCAGCATTAACGGGCCTTTCAACGACACCGGAGACCGGCAACCGAAACGACTTCAAAAATATCGACGACCCGCCTTGACAACATAGGCCCGGATGTAGAGAATTTGAATTTGCCTCAAGCAAACCTTTTCGATACGAAAAGAGAAAAATTGAAAAAGTTTGCGAGGGCAGTTGACAAACGAAATTGAGTCTGTATAATCGGTAATTTCGCTCGAGGCAATAACTGAGAGCGAACAAACGATTTGATTTTTGAAAACTAAATATGCGTGTCCATGTGTTAATTCAAACAACAAAGAACTAGGATAACTTTTTAACGAGAGTTTGATCCTGGCTCAGAATCAACGCTGGCGGCGTGCCTCAGACATGCAAGTCGAACGATTAAAGCTCTCTTCGGAGAGTGCATAAAGTGGCGCACGGGTGAGTAACACGTAAGTAATCTACCCTCGGGTGGGGAATAACGTCCGGAAACGGACGCTAATACCGCATAATGCAGCGGCACCGCAAGGTGACAGTTGTTAAAGATTTATTGCCTGGGGAGGAGCTTGCGGCAGATTAGCTAGTTGGTAAGGTAATGGCTTACCAAGGCGACGATCTGTAACCGGTCTAAGAGGACGGTCGGTCACACTGACACTGAATAACGGGTCAGACTCCTACGGGAGGCAGCAGTCGGGAATTTTGGGCAATGGGCGAAAGCCTGACCCAGCAACGCCGCGTGAAGGATGAAGTATTTCGGTATGTAAACTTCG
>JAKOSS010000682.1 GCA_029777145.1 Acidobacteriota bacterium
CCGAAGATATCGGCATGCCGCATCGCCATGATCAGCGCTCCGTAACCTCCCGACGATTTGCCGATCACCGCGCGCGATCCGCGATCGGCGACGGTGCGGAAGTTCTCGTCGACGAACGGCACGATCTCGCGCGTCAGGTAATCCTCGTAATCGCCGGTCGCGGTTGAGTTCAGATACTGTGCGCCGCCGTATTTCGTGAAGCAATCGGGCAGAACGGCGATCATCGGGCGGATCCGGCCCGACGCGATCAGCGCGTCCATCCGCTCGGCGAAATTCGGCGTGAAAGCGCTGTCGTTGAGCATCATCCGGCCACGTCCGGTGAAACCGCTCAGAACGTAAACCGACGGATAGCTTTCGGATCCGTCGTAACCCGGCGGCAAATAGACGATGACATCGCGGACGTTTGGATCGCCCGCCGGATTCCCCTCGAGGAACCGGCTCTTGTGCTGCAGGGAAACAACTACGCCATTTGGGATTTCGGAATTGTGATTTCGGATTTCCATTGTTTCAAAAAATCGTTTTCGCAAACGTGTTTCCTAGTTTAGAATCGAACCTTGCAATTGGGAACCGAGGAAGGCCGGAACGATCCGCAATCCGCGATCCCAAATCCGCAATCCGAAATGCGATGGCTGGCGACTTAATAAATCCGAATCCGAATGTCCTGACTTCGACGATCGAGTTTTTGACCGCGATGATCACGCCGGCGCTGCTGATCTCTGCGACCGGCTCGCTCGTGCTCTCGACCTCGACCCGTCTCGGGCGCGTCGTCGACCGCGTCCGCGATCTTGAAAAGCGTCTCAGCGAATTGATCACCGTCGAAGACAAGGAGGCGATCCCGCTTTATTCGAAGCGGCTCGACACGGTCGTCAACCTGCTCGACAAGGTCACGAGCCGGGCGCGGATCCTGCAGCGCGCGATGAGCGCGTTCTATTACGGGCTCGGGATCTTTATTCTGACGAGCCTGACGATCGCGGTCGCCGGTCTGTTCAACATTTACCGATGGCTGCCGATCCCGGTTGGCGTCGTCGGGTTCCTGTTTCTGTTCTACGGCAGCATCCTGATGCTGCTCGAGACGCGGATGGCGACGGTCACCGTGAACGCGGAAATGGATTTCACGTGGGCGTTGGCGAACAAGGTCGCGCCGGCCGAGATCATCAACAAATACATTTACAATGCGCAGGGAAAACACCGCTTGCGACCCAAGGTTCTCGAAGCTCTTGAGGACGGGCGAACTGAAGACGAGGGTTGAGGCGCTCGAAGCGCTCCTCGAGAATTGCACCGTTTGCCCGAAAGACTGCGGCAACAACCGGTTGAAAGACGAGATCGCCGCCTGCTATTCGGGGCGGCTTCCGATCGTTTCGTCGTACACCGCGCATTTCGGCGAGGAACCGGTCCTTTCGGGGACGCGCGGCGCAGGAAACATCTTCTTCGGCAACTGCAATCTGCGCTGCGTCTATTGCCAGAACTACCAGATCTCGCAGACCTGGAAAACCCAGAAAAAGAACGAGATCACGCATGAACGGCTCGCCGAAATGATGCTCGAACTTCAGGATCGCGGCTGTCACAACATCGGATTCGTCTCGCCGACGCATTTCGCTCCGCAGATGGCGCGCGCGATCCTGATCGCCGCCGAAAACGGGTTGCGCCTTCCGATCATCTACAACACGAACGCCTACGATTCGGTCGAAGTGCTTCGGCTGCTTGAGGACGTCGTCGACATATATCTTCCGGACCTCAAATACGCGGATTCGGACGCCGGATTCCAGTTCTCGAAGGTTCGCGATTACGCGACGCATTCGCGCGCCGCGATCAGGGAAATGTTCCGGCAAACAGGTTCCGAGCTGGTTTACGGCGATGACGGATTGCTCAAGCGCGGACTCGTGATCAGGCTTCTCGTTTTGCCGAACGACATCGCCGGGATCGAAGAAAGCCTCCGCTGGATCCGTAGCGAGTTGTCGCCGGACGTCGCGATCTCGCTGATGGCGCAATACTACGCGACGAACAAGGCCGCGACCGATCCGCGGTATATTCTGCTGTCGCGTCGGATCTCCGAAGGCGAATGGTTTTCGGCC
>JAKOSS010000683.1 GCA_029777145.1 Acidobacteriota bacterium
ACCGCTTCGCGTCCCTCGCTATCGCCCGACGGACGCTTCGTCGCGTATCATTATCTCGATTCGAGCCTTGAACGATCTCGCTGGGGAATCGGGATCAGCAGCCTTGAAGACGGCAAGCGGGTGAAGCGATTCGACTTTCCGCCGACGGTCGTGGAGCGGATCGTAAAATGGTCGCGGGACGGAAGATCGATCGCGTTCCTCAACAGTCCCGGAGGAGTTCCGAACATCTGGATACAACCGCTCGATGGCGGGGCCCCGAGACCGCTGACGGACTTCCCGTCCGATAGCATCATTTCCTTTAACTGGACGAACGATGGCAGCAAACTCGCGGTAATCCGCGGCGTCGAAACAAGCGACGTCCTATTGATCAAGCGCTCGGCATCAAAATAGTTCGGAATTCAAGATCCAAAGTTGAAAACGCAACTTGGATACTCGAATGCTTTGAATTTTGAATCCTGAATTTTGAATTTCGAATGTCGGCATCACCGACACGTTTCTAGAGTCCGAAATCCGAGATCCGACGACCGTAATCGTCCGTCAGTCCGAGCTTTCCAAGCCACTCAGTTTGCATCGACATCAATCGCGGCAAATGGACGACGTCGCTGAGGGCGTAGCCGACGAGATCGTCGGTCCAGATGCCGTTCCATTTCCGGGTGAACTTTGAACGCGGCGCCTTGTCAATATCGATCGCGAAGTAGCGATAAAGCGTCTCCGCGAGGCTCGCCGACTGGTTGGCTCCTTTCGTCAGAACCTTCTCGGCGATCATCGTACAGAATACGTTGATCGTCTCGATCCCCGATTCGCGCAGGAACGCGACGTCGAACCGCGCGTTATGAAAGACCTTGACGTACTTCGGATCGGTTAGGAGTTCTTCCAATCGTCCGAGCCGAACACCTTCGCTGATCGGAACGAGGCACGAGAACTCACCGTTCGAAAGCTGCACGCTGAACAGTCGTCCGGTCCGCGGCGAAAGGCCCGACGTTTCGGTGTCGCAGCCGATCACCGTCGATCCGGACAGCCGGTCATACGCAATTTGGATCTCATTTTCCGTACGGACAATCACGAAACGATTCTGCCACGAATCGCGTGACTCGCGCGATTCGTGTCACGGCGGACCAATCGCAAATTGCAAATCGCAAATCGCAAATGTAACAATAGCCCCGCCATGATCTTGACCGAAACCGAAGCGCGCGTCGTCGGATCATTGATCGAGAAACAACTGACGACGCCCGAGTACTATCCGATGACCCTGAACGCATTGGTCGCCGCGTGCAATCAAAAGACGAACCGCGAACCGGTCGTCAGTTATGACGAGACGACCGTCCAGCGCGCGCTCGATTCACTGCGCGACAAGAACATCGTCTATGTTTTCTACGGCAGCACCTCGCGGGTGCCGAAATACAAACACATTCTTCCCGACGTGCTCGAGCTCGAACCGTCCGAGACGGCGGCCTTGTGCGTGCTTATGCTCCGCGGCCCGCAGACGGTCGGCGAGATCCGCGGGCGAACGGGTCGTCTTTACGATTTTCACGATCTTAACGACGTCAACGACACCCTTGAAGCGCTCGCCAGACGCGACGAACCGCTGACCGTTAAACTGCCGCGCGCGGCGGGACAGAGCGAGTCCAGATTTGCCCATCTTCTGTGCGGTGAAGTCACGTCGTACGAACCGCCCGAGCGCGCTTCGCGATCCGGAGCAAGCGACGAGCGTTTCGAGAAACTTGAGGAAGAGATCGAGTCTCTCAAGTCCGAACTCGGCGAATTAAAGGCCGCGTTCGACCGGTTCCGCGAACAATTCGACTGATTGGCTGACAAAGTCCGGAAGCTGACATATACTCGTGCCGATGAATCTGCCCAAGTTTTTTCTACGTCGCGACGGACGGCCCAAAGAGGCCGCGATCTCTTCGTTCGGGCGCCTCGAGCGCGAGATCCTGGGCCACGTCTGGGAATTGGGCGAAGTGAACGTCAGACAAGTCGTTCAGAGTCTTGACGAGCGGATCGCATATACGACGGCGATGACCACGCTCGACCGGCTTTACAAGAAGGGCGTGCTCGAACGGCGCAAAGTCGGCAAGGCATTTTTGTATTCCGCGAAATACTCTCCGGAAGAATTGAACACGGGTGTCGCGCGGCAAGTCATCGGATCACTGCTCGACGCCGGCACGAACGGAGCGCGTCCCGTCCTTGCGTGTATCGTCGAAGCCGTCAGCGACAGCGACCGTGACCTGCTCGATCAACTCGAGGAACTTGTCCGCGCCAAGCGGCAGGAGCTCGGGGACGAGGAGTAGCCGCCGATGTATCTGCTTCTTTGCATTTCACTTGTTCTCGCCGTGCTGCTCGCGATAAATCTGGCGCTGTCTTCGTTGATCGGGGTTTCGTGGCATGCATTTTCGCGGCAGACGTCGCGTCTTCCGGCTTCATCCCGTTCGAGACTTCTTTTCGTGCTTGCGGTCGCGCCGTCGATCATCGGATTCGTCTTCGTCGCGGCGGTTCTGCTCCCCGCATATCTGATCCATGAGCCGCGCGATGCCGACGAGCGGATCGGACCTGAGCTGGCGATCGCCGCGATCGTTTCGGTGATCGGGATCGCCGCCGCCGCATGGCGTGTATTCGGTTCATGGTGGACGACCCGCCGCTTGATCCGCGAATGGCTGCGAAACGGCGAACGGATCACCATCCGCGGCGTTTCGATCCCGGTTTATCGTGTTTCGACCGCTTTTCCGGTGCTGGCGATCGTCGGCGCGACATCACCGAGAATGTTTGTCGCCGCGTGCGTTCTCGAACATCTCGGTGAACGCGAGTTAGCGGCCGCCGTCGCGCACGAACTCGGCCACATCGCCGCCCGCGACAATCTCCGCCGAATGCTGATCAGGATCAGCCGCGATCTGCTTGTTTTTCCGATCTGGAGATCGATCGAACGCGCCTGGAATGAGACAGCGGAAACCGCAGCCGACGAGTTTGCGGCGAGGACCGGCGAGACGACCGCGCTCGATCTGGCTTCGGCCCTGATCAAGATCGCTCGGGTGGTTCCGCCCGGAGGCTCCGCTGATTTGTTGCCGGCGGGAACTTATCTCGTCGCGGAAGATTCGGATCTTATTTCAAGACGTGTCAGGAGACTGGTTTCGATCGCCGGAAAAGGTGTTCCCGCGCCGGAATCTTCGCCCCTCCCGGCACTCATCCTCGTCGGGTCGGCCACACTTTTTTGCGCCGTCGTCTTCGAACCGGATTTTCTGCGGGTGGTCCACGATCTGACCGAACGTCTCGTCGCAACGTTTCAGTGAATCCGGCGAAAACGGAACCCTCAACCCAACATTGCCTTCCGCGGTTGAAAACCACGAACTCCAACAAGGCGAAAACGGCGGTCGATCATAATGTCGGCATTGATCTTGATGCCGGCGTTCCCCGATTCCGTCTGACAAGTTCTTTCGGCCCGCGCAGAACCGAAAACGAGTGTTGGTAGTAGGAATTTTTCATCTATAGAATCGCTTCACATTCCCGCTTCAGGAAGTTTGAAAGCATGCCAAATAGTCAATTTCGCCGCAAACAGCGCGCTGCGGGTTTCCCGTGCGCTTCGTTGATTCTTTTGACCCTGATCTTCGCCGGTTCAGCCCTCGCTCAAACGAGCGACACGGCGACGATCCGCGGTTCGGTCCGTGATCAGAACGCCGCCCTGATCGTCGGGGCAAAGGTCGAGATCGCAAACTCGGCAACCGGATTCAGGCGCGATACCGTGACCGATTCAGACGGAAACTTCGTCTTCCGCAACGTGCCTCTGACCGGAAGCTATAAATTGACCGCGACGCGTGACGGATTCGCGCCGTCGGTAAAAGAGGACGTCGTCCTGCGCGCCGGTGAAGCGGCGATCATCGATTTTTCGATGAGCGTCGCCGGCGCCACGGGACTCGGAGGCGTCACCGTCCGCGGCACGACCGAGGGCGTTCAATCGGATTCGGCGCAACTTGCGATCCGACTCGATCTCGACAAGATCAATGCGACGCCGGTCCTCAATCGCAAGCTGACGAATCTCGTCGAACTCAACTCGGCGACCAGACCGGCGCGCGGAACCGGCGACCTATTCCTGAACAATTACCTGTTTGTCGCGAACGGCAACGGACGACGGCAGACGAACTTCAGCATCGACGGCAGCACGGGCAACGACGACTGGGGCCGGCAGACGATCTTTACGAATCTGCCGTTCTCGACCATCCAGGAATTCACCGTGATCACCAACCCGATCTCAGCCGAATTCGGGCGCACGGCGGGAAACGTCGTGAACGTGGTGACCAAGTCCGGAACAAATGACTTCGGCACCGATCTGGTTTTCATGGCACGGCCTAGCGGACTGCAAGCCCGCCCCCCGCTTGCATCGCGCCGGACCCGGGACGAGCTGCTGCAATTCAGCGGCATCGTCTCCGGGCCGATCGTCAGAAACAAGACCCACTTTCTCTTCGGCGGCGAGCTCAATTCGCAGCAGCGCTCAACTGTGATCTCGTCCGTACTTGCCCCGGGAACGTTCGACGGCAAATACAAACAGTCGATGCTGTTCGCGCGGATCGATCACCAGATCAACGACAAGAACCGCTTCACCGGGCGCTTTAACCTGGAAAGATTCACCGACACGAATCCGGCGGACGCCGTTGGCGGGAACAACCTCCCGAGCGCCGCCCGGACGTTCGAACGCGACACTTACATGCTGCAGGGAACGTGGAACACGGTCATTTCCGCGAGCGCGGTCAACGATCTGCGCGCCGTTTATCTGTTGGGTTCGCCGATCACGCAGTTCGCTCCGGCGAATCCCGGCACGCAGTTCATCCGACCGATCGCGACCGAGGGCGAGTCGCGCGCGGCGCTTCTGACGAATAAGGAATTTCAGATCGCCGATACGCTTTCATACATTACCGGCGACCACCTTCTGAGGTTCGGCGGCGATCTTGAGTATTCAACCTCCGGCGGCAACGGCCAGGAGTTTGGCAGCGGCTTTGTTCTCGGGCAATTCCGATTCACGAATGCGAGGGCTTCGAATCCGGCGATTCCGACCTCGGCGCTGACCATCGCCGACGCCGCGTCGTTCACGCAAAGCTTCGGTACGTCGACCTATCGCATCAAGCAATGGCTGTGGTCGGCTTTCGTCCAGGATGACTGGCGCGCGCACCGCGATGTCACGATCAACATCGGATTGCGCTATGAACGCCAATCGTTTACCGACGACACCAACAACTTCGCGCCGCGCATCGGCGTCGCCTACAACGTCTTCGGCGACGCGAAGACCGTGATCCGGGCGTCGTACGGGATCTTCTATTCGCAGTTGCGTGCCAATCTCGGAGCGCAGTTCTCGCTCGGCGGACCGACCGGCGTATTCACATTCACGGCGACGCCGGGCCAACTCGGATTCCCGACTTCGTTGACCGCGCTGCCGTCGTTTCCCGCAGGCGCGTCGCTGCCGGCGCGCGATGTCGTGATCAGGCCCGGACGCGCGGATTACTACAGCCAGTTCTTCGACGTTTCACGGCTGCGCGGCTATCCCGATGCGCTGCTCAATCCGATGACGCATCAGGCGACGCTCGGTTTCGAACGCGATCTCGGTCACGGGTACGTGATCGGCGCGGACCTCGTCACAGCGCGCACGACAAAGATCGACCGTCTGCTCGATCTGAACGCGCCGAGCGAGTTCATTCCGTTCATCACCCTTCCGACCGCGACCCGCACGGTCGCCCAAGCGAACCTGACCCGCCCGATCACGCCGGTCGCCAACGGATTCCGGCGGATTCAGGTCGTCGTCAACGAAGGTGCGAGCGACTACGACGGACTTCAGGTCAATCTTCAAAAGCGGATGTCGGGCAAGTACGGATTCGTCCTCAGCTACACGCTGTCGAAGACGACAAATACGGTCGAGCCTGACGCCGGGAACGGCGATCCGGCCGACGTCAACCGGCTCGGCGAGTTCGAACGCGGGATCAGCCTTCTCCACCAGCGGCACCGATTCGTCCTGAGCGGCAGCCGAAATCTGCCGTGGGGATTCGTCATCGGCGGCGTTGAATCGATCGCCTCCGGACGGCCGTATGCGATCACTGCGGGCGTTGATATCAACGGCGACGGATCGACGGCCGACCGGCCGTACGACCAGGCGTCCGGCAATTTCCTGCCGCGCAATTCCGGCAAAGGTTCGGCGACTTATTCGACCGATCTGTTCCTTCAAAAGAACCTCCCGGTCGGCGAGCGAGCGCGGTTGCAGTTTCGGGTCGAGGCGTTCAACGTCTTCAACTACCGCAACATCTACGGACGCTTCGGTAACTACGGCAACGCGCTTGTCGGGACTCCGAACCCGCTCCTCGGCTCGGCGCTCGGCGGTATCGCGAACACCGATCCGGGACGTGAACTCCAATTCCAGTTCAGGTTTCTTTACTGATGATGAGAACGACCAGGTATTTGCTTTTGATTCTGGCGGCGATCGCGCTGATCGGATGCGGCCGGACGTCGCCGGAGAATAACGGCCCCGGAAAGAGCGTCGACGCCTCGCGGATCGTCGTCGTCGGAACGTCGTTGGCCGAAACGGTACTCGCGCTCGGCGCGGCAGACCGAGTCGTCGGGGTCGACAATCCGAGCACTGAGTATCTTCCCGAGTTCTCGTCGAAGGCGAAGGTCGGCGCCCGCACGACGCTCAACGCCGAAGGCATCCTTTCGCTGAATCCGACGGTCGTGATCCTGACTTCCGATTGCGGTCCGCCGCAGGTCATCGAACAGCTTCGCGCCGCGGGCAAGACCGTCGTCAGTCTCTCCCCGAATTACACGGTCGATGAAGTTAAAACGCGGACGACGGCGATCGCCGCGATGCTTGGCCTCGCCGACAAGGGAGCGGAGATCAACCGTTCGATCGACGCGGACCTCGAAGCCGCGCGATCATTGCTCGCGAACAAGAAATCGACACCGAAAGTGATGTTCGTCGGGCGCGGCCCGAATATGCCGAACGCGACGATGAGCGGAACCGGAACGACGATCGACGAAATGATCCGGCTCGCGGGCGGCGAGAATCCGATGAAGGACTTCGCCGGTTTCCGTCCGATGACCGACGAAGCGGTCGTCGCCGCCGCTCCCGAGATCATCCTCTTGACCGAAAAGAGTTTTGAACGCGCCGGCGGAATCGACGGCGTCCTTCAGTTTCCCGGTGTCTCGGCCACTCCCGCCGGCCGCGACCGCCGCATCATCGCGGTCAGCGACATGTACTTCCAGGGCTTCGGGCCCGGCGTCGGAAAAGCAGTGCGCGAGCTTGCAATAAAGTTCCATCCCGAGCTAAAACCTCAGGGATGACGATCGACGGAAACAAGCTTGCCGCGCGGCGGCGCGTGGTGGTCACGCTGCTCGCGGTCGCGCTTGTCGCCATCGTGCTTCTTTCGGCCGACAAGGGTGCGGTCGAGATCTCGCAATCGCAGATCGCCGCAATTCTCTTCAACAAACTCGGCCTCAACGTCTCGACTCATTTCACTGCGGAACAGGAAACGACGTTGCTCGGGATCCGTCTTCCGCGGATCGCGCTCGGACTTCTCGTCGGGCTCGCGCTCGGAACATCCGGGACGGGAATGCAGGGACTTTTCCGCAATCCGCTGGCGGATCCGGCGCTGATCGGGATCTCAAGCGGAGCCGCGCTCGCCGCGACCGCCGTCGTCGTGATCGGCGATCTGGTTCACCTCAGCGGACCGCCGATCGTCGGAATGCTTATCTTCCCGACCGCCGCGTTCGGCGGCGCGCTCTTGACCTCGATCGCCGTACAGAGACTCGGAACTTTTGACGGACGGACGTCGGTGACGACGCTGCTGCTTGCCGGCATCGCGATCAACGCTCTCGCCCAAAGCGTCTCCGGATTCATAACTTTCTTCGCGACGGACACGCAGATCAGAAGCCTGACGTTCTGGAAGCTCGGAAGCCTCGGCGGATCGAGCTGGACGACCGTGGTCGCGATCGCACCTTTCGTGGTCGTTCCGTTTCTTGTGATGCAACGGCTTGCGCGGCCGATGAACGCGATGCTTCTGGGCGAAGACGAGACGCGTCATTTGGGCTTCAATGTTCAACAGGTGAAGACGATCTGTCTCGTTTGCGTCTCGCTTGCCGTCGGTGCGAGCGTCGCGTTCACCGGCCTGATCGCGTTCGTCGGATTGATCGTTCCGCATCTATTGCGGCTGGCGATCGGACCCGATCACCGATTCCTTTTGCCGGCGTCGGCGATCCTCGGCGCGCTCATGCTCGCGGCGGCGGATCTGATCGCCCGGACGGTCGTCGCGCCGGCCGAGCTCCCGATCGGAGTGCTGACGGCGTTTGTCGGTGCGCCGTTCTTCATCTGGCTCTTGCTGCGGGATCGTGAACGGAGGTTGGCTGCATGATCGAGGCCCGCGACATCACGTATTCGATCCGCGACGCGCGGATCCTCGATGGCGTCTCGATCGAAATACGCGACGCCGAGATCGTCGGCGTGCTCGGCGCAAACGGCGCCGGCAAAACGACGCTTCGGCGCGTCTTGAGCGGCGACATCATTCCCGATCGCGGCGAGGTTACGCTCAACGGAAGATCGCTCGCTTCGTGGGATCTGCGCGAACTCGCCCGAGTCAGGGCGGTTCTGCCGCAGGAATCGTCACTGAACTTCGCTTTTCGTGTCGAAGACGTCGTGCTCATGGGCCGCAGTCCGCACCTCGAAGGCATGGAAAGCAGCGACGACTTTCGGATCGTCCGCGAGGCGCTCGGCCTGGTCGATGGCGCCGGACTCGAAAACCGGCTTTATCCGACGCTTTCCGGCGGCGAACGGCAGCGCGTCCATCTGGCGCGGGTCCTCGCGCAGATATGGGAGGACGGCGGCGGCCCGAGATTTCTCTTTCTCGACGAACCGACCTCTAACCTCGACCTCCGTCACCAGCATGAGGCGCTCGGTGTCGTCCGCGATCTTCGCGGACGCAACATCGGAGCGTTCGTCGTGCTTCACGATCTCAACCTCGCCGCGCGCTACACCGATCGGATCCTACTGATGAAGAACGGGCGGACGGTGGCGTTCGGACCGACCCGGCAGGTGCTGAATGCGGACACGATCCGCGAGGTTTTCGACGTCGAGGTCGATCTCATCATGCGCTCTGAAACGGAACCGCCGGCCATCATCTGGAAAGATTCCGTCAGACGACCGGCGGCGGGGGATTGATTCAGACTCGGGCTAGTTCCGGCCCCAAACTCCGATCCGTTTCTGCACCAACTTCTCGACTTCCATCGGGACGCCTTCGGCGCGTGCCTTGCGGATGAACTCACCGTCGATGTTGAAGATCTTCATTTTGACGAGATCCTCGATCGGGACGTTGTTGAATCCTTCGGCGCGGACCTCGGATATGAACTCCGGCGAGATCTTGAAGATGCGCATCTTGACGAGCGACTCGAACGGTTCGTTCTGGAAGCCGAGCTGCGCGACCTCGCGGACGAAATCCGCGTCGACCTTGAAGATGCGGGCCTTGACCAGATCCTCGAACGTCAGATTCTGAAATCCCGAAGCCTTCATCTCGCTCGCGAACTTGCCGTCGATCTTGAAGATCGCCGCCTTGAACAGATCGTCGACCTCGAGTTTCCCGAAGTTCGAAGACAGGAGATCGTCGGCAAGCGCGAAGGTGACGTTCAGGATCGCCGCCGCAAAGACGCGGTCGCCGAAGCTGTCGCGATCGTTGTTCTTCGAGTTCGAAGTTGAGTTCGACTTCTCAAAGTCGAATCCGCGTGATCTCATCCCGGAGACAAACTGCGGATTCGGGTTGAAGGTGAACGTTCCCTCGCCCTTGCCGTTGTTGAATGCGCCCTGACAGTCGATCGTGCCGGCGTCGCGGACAATGCTGAAGCGGACGTTCGAATTCGCACCGGTGATCTGCGACGACGAAAGTCCCTGAAGGTCGCTGAGATCGTAGCTCGAACCGAAGCGATTGCGGCCGCGATCGTCGCTCCGCGAGAAATTCAATTGGATCTTGTCCGCTTTCTCGGTGTTGAACTCGGCGCTCCACTTGCCGCTGACGACGCTCTGGGCGACGATGACGTACTGTCCGATGACGATCACGACGACCGCCA
>JAKOSS010000684.1 GCA_029777145.1 Acidobacteriota bacterium
AAGATCGCACAGGTCGCCGCTTCGGTCTTTGGAATTCCGATCGAAAAAGTTAAGGTCCACACGACCAACACGCTGCGAATCGCGAACACTTCTCCGACGGCGGCTTCGGCAGCTGCGGATCTGAACGGCAAGGCGACGCAGATCGCGTGCGAGAAGATCCTCGAACGGCTGAACGAAGTGGCCGCGGAGCTCGAGATTGAGGCTTGGCCTCGAGCGAACGGTGCCGAAACGGACTGGTTTGAGCTTGTAAACGAAGCGCATCTGAAACGCGTAAGTCTTAGCGAACACGCGCATTACGCGACGCCGGGAATCGGTTTCGACTGGTCGGTCGCCAAAGGACATCCGTTCGCCTATCACGTTTACGGAACGGCGATCGTCGGCGTTACGGTCGATTGCCTGCGCGGCACCTACGACTTTGATTACGTGAAATGCTGCCACGATTTCGGGCAATCGATGAACACGGCCGTTGATCGCGGGCAGATCGAAGGCGGTATCGCTCAGGGTATCGGCTGGATGACGATGGAAGAAGTCGTTTACGATTCGGACGGTCGGCTACGTTCGAACGCGCTCTCGACATACAAGATTCCCGACGTTTACTCGGTTCCGGACGAGATCGCGATCGAGGCGCTTGAAACGACTCGACCTAATCTTGCTGTTTTCAATTCAAAAGCCGTCGGCGAACCGCCGCTGATGTACGGGATCGGCGCCTATTTCGCGATCCGCGAAGCCATTAAAGCCTTCGATCAAGAGAACTTACCGGACTTCGACGCGCCGTTTACGGCCGAAAAGGTGTTGATGAATCTCCATCGACTCTAGCGGCCGCAACCCACGCGGCCAAATCATGTTCCGATCTTCGAGAGGTACTCGACAACTTTCCTGAGTTTCACGTCGGCGGGTTCCCACGGATCAAAAAGTTTCACATCGGGCTCGATACCCTCGACCTCGTTGACGCCGTCCGCCCGGAACCGGGCGCAATCGGGCATTCGAAGCTGCAGCTTGCTGACCGGCAAGAAGTACTGCGTTCCGCCGTCGACATAACCGCAGCCCGCGCCGAACGTCTTTGAACCGATCGTGGTCGCGACCTTTGCGCGTTGAAGCATCGAGACGAACATCTCCGATGCCGACGCTGTGCGGTCGTCAGTCAGGACATAGATCTTTCCGTGAAAAATTCCCTTCTCGAATTCATACGGTTCGGCGCTCGTCAATGAATTCCGCGATTTGAGATTCGCGACCGTTTTCGGGTCGATCTTGCCGGCGAGTCCGCCGACGAGCCGTGCCGAACTGAGCCGCTCGCAGTTCGGTTTTGTCGTCTTGTCCGTCCAAAAATAGCCGAGGTCGCACGGCGTCTTGGCGTCCGCGACGTATTCGGTCAGCTTGCGTTTCGCGCCTTTTAGAATTGTTTTCTGCGTCTTTGTAAGGTCCTTCCGCCTGAGATCGTCGTTCACGTCGGCGAGCTGGCTTTCGAGGATCTTGACCCAATGAGGATGGCGGATGAATCGCAGCGTCGGCGGCGTCAGTTCGACAGGCGAGAGCGCCTTTGCGATCACCGATACCCAGTCGCTCCCGCCGCCGTTCAGCGCAATGTCGACGAGCAAAGCGGTCGGCTTTTTCGCAGCCAGATCGCGAACCTGTGAGATGAATCTTTCGGTCAGGCGCCGTTCGGATTCGCCCTGAAAACGATCGATGCATTCGCCGTCGCAATCGCCTTCGAGCGACTCACGAAATCTCTCCCAAGCCGCCGCGCAGTTGCCCTGATACGCGCCCGGGGAAAACAGCGGAATCGAAATGATCGCGATCGATTTTCCGCTTCCAAAGTCGAGGATTCCGGCGGGAAACGGATCGCTTTCGGCGCCAACGGCAGAAAATCCCGGAGCATCCTGAAACGCGACCGAGAATCGTTTGGGACGCGCATTGACGCCAATGGTCGAACACGCCTGCTCGCCGGTCGCAGTCTTCGGAATCACCCGCGATTCACTCTCAGAATTGTTCGCGGACGGCTTTCGGATCTGGAGATGGCCGTCGTGAAACGCCCTCAGAAATTCGGCGATGACCTTCTGCGCCTCGGCCGGCGATTTCGCTTCGTTCAGCCCGGCGACCGTCTTGCGATCGAGCTCGACAAGATCGATCTTCGTCCGCGCCCACTCGAAGTTCGCGTAAGCCTCGGCCATGTATTTCTTCATCGCCGAGTAATCCTCGAGCCATTGCTCGGTCGTCTGGGCGAACGCGTTCGCCGCCGCGGCGAACACAAGTGTAACGATCAGGGGTATTTTGTAAATCGTCATAAGTAGTTGATTGCGATAGAATTCGACTCTGTGGCTAGGACCTAAACGAGCCGGGTGAACGCTTTGTTCCGGAAAGGATGAATATCGAAACACAAATTTGGAAAGCCGCGACCAAGGCCCTTGTCGCTGGCAATCGTGCGGTCTTGCTCGTCGTCGCTGAAAGTTCGGGCAGTTCGCCCGGACGAAAGGGATTCAAATTACTTGTCACCGAAGGCGATCTGATCGGCAGCATCGGCGGCGGCGTGATGGAGGTTTCCCTCGTCAACCGTGCGCGCGGGATACTGCGGTCCGAAATCCCAGATCCCAAATCCCAGATAGTCGACCTCGTACACCGGGCGAATGTTCCGAACCCGAGCGGAATGATATGTTCGGGACGCCAATCGGTGATCATTTGCGTGCTCGATAAAGAAGATCGCGATACGGTCGAAACGATCGTATCAGCGTTGGAAAACGGGATCGAGCTGAACATCGTCATCGATGAAAATGGTATGCGAATCAGGCCGCCTGAAGGCGGAACTCCAAGCAATCGAAAATCGGAAGCGGCCTTGTTTCAGTACACCGAGATGCTCGGACGCAAACCTCGGCTTTTCGTTGTCGGTGGCGGCCACTGCGCGCTCGCGCTTTCGGAACTGATGTCAAAGATCGGCTTTCGGATCGAACTCTTCGACGATCGCGCCGAGCTGAACACGCTGGAGAAGAATTCGTTCGCCGACACGAAGACGATCGTCGATTCGTACGAGTCGATCGCCGACCACATCCCCGCCGGCGATGACGTCTATGTCGTCGTCATGACGCTCGGATACGCGTTCGACGAAATCGTCATCCGCCGCCTTTTCGACAAGGATTTCAGGTATTTCGGCGTTCTCGGAAGCAAGGCAAAGATGAAGACTTTGCTAAACTCTCTGAAGAAGGAAGGGTTTGACGAGGGCCGGCTGAACCGGATCAGAACGCCGATCGGAGTTCCGATAAACAGCCGGACGCCGGAAGAGATCGCCGTTTCGATCGCCGCCGAGATCATCTCGGTAAAGAACTCTGACTAGCCGGCAAGCTAATTGCGATAATCAGCTGTCAGTTATCAGTTATCAGTTATCAGCTATTTCGAAATGCTTACCGAAGCGAGATCTTTTCGCAAGTATTCCGAAGCGCCGGTTTGGGAATAAACGGACGAACCCGGGGAATCAAAGATTTATGCATCTGCGCCGCAAAGTAGTGCTTTTTCCGCTGTTGCTTTTGCTCGCGACGGTGATCGTTTCGGCACAAAAACAGATCAAGGCCCCCGAACTGAACGGCGGCGAGAGCTGGCTGAATGTCGATAAACCGTTGACTTTGGCGGGTTTGCGCGGGAAGGTCGTACTGCTCGACTTCTGGACCTACGGCTGCATCAACTGCATTCATATCATTCCCGATCTCAAGAAACTCGAGACCAAGTACCCGAAGAATCTGGTCGTCATCGGTGTCCATTCGGCCAAGTTCGAGAACGAGAGCGAGACCGACAACATCCGCAACATCATCGTCCGCTACGGGATCGAACATCCGGTCGTCAACGATTCCGACTACCGGATCTGGAACCGGTACGGAGTTAGGGCCTGGCCGACGCGTGTGCTGGTCGACCCGAACGGATTCATCATCGGAGTCTATTCGGGAGAAGGCGGCTACGACGAGATCGACACGACGATCACGAAGGCGATCAGCCTCGCGCGGGCGAAAGGCGAACTCGACGAAACGCCGCTCAATCTCGCGCTCGAACGGGCGAAGGTCGGCGATCTTCCGCTCGCGTACCCCGGCAAAGTTCTTGCCGACGCCGCGTCGAACCGACTTTTCATCTCGGATTCGAATCACAACCGGATCGTCGTCACCGATCTCGACGGGCAGCTCGTCGAAACGATCGGGAGCGGCCAGGCCGGCGCAAATGACGGTGGATTCGGCTCGTGCACGTTCTATCAGCCGCAAGGACTTGCGCTCGACGGCGACAAACTTTACGTCGCGGATCGCGAGAATCACCGGATCCGCCTCGTCGATCTCAAGAAAAAGACCGTTGCGACGATCGCCGGTACCGGTATCATCGACGATTTCGCGAATATCGGCGGCGAGGCGCTCAAAACGGCGCTCCGCTCGCCGTGGGACGTCAGCCTCGCCGGAAACTATCTGTTCGTCGCGATGGCCGGTTCGCACCAGATCTGGCGGATGGACCTCGCGAAGGGCTACATCGAACCGTACGCGGGTAACCGGATCGAGGCGCGCATCGACGGCAAACGCCTGAGCGCGAGTTTCGCGCAGCCGTCGGGACTCGCGAACGACGGACGATATCTGTACGTCGCGGACAGCGAATCGAACATCATCCGCCGGATCGATCTCCGGCGAGAAACCGTCGACACGCTCGTCGGCGGCGATCTTTTCGAATTCGGCGACGTCGACGGAACGGGCGACGACGTCAGGCTCCAGCACCCGCTGGGCGTCACGCTTTTTGACGGCAAGGTCCTGATCGCCGACACGTACAATCATCGGATCAAATCGCTCAACCCTGACGACAAAAGCGTCAAAGCACTTTTCGGTTCAGGAAAGCCGGGCCAGGCCGATGGCAAGAACGCATCGTGCTACGAACCCGGCGGGATCAGCGTCGCTGACGGAAAACTCTATGTCGCCGATACCAACAACCATGCGATCCGCGTCGTCGATCTCAAGACGAAAATGACCTCGACGCTGATGATCCGCGGCCTTAAACCGCCTTCGCCGGCCGAACCGGAAGGCGAGAGCGAGATCCCGAACCGTCAGCTTATCCAACTCGATCCGCGCGAGGTTTCTGCGGATTCACCCGCGACGATCGCCGTCGATCTTTCGTTTCCGGACGGCTATCACTTGAACCCAAACGCGCCGCACCGGCTTCAGATCACGTTCGAGGCTGACGGGAAGACGAACTCTTCATCGCAGCGGTTCAACTCGCTGCCGATCACGGTTCCGGTCCGGATCGCCGCGAACGCGACAAAGATCACGGTGAAGGCGACGCTCACCTACTGCCGCGAGGACAACACCGGCGTTTGCCGGATAAAGTCAATCGTGTGGGACATTCCGGTAAAACCGGTTCGGAACAAATTGGCTGCGACGATCGAACTTTCGACAAAGATCGACTGAAAATTCGCCTAAACAACGCATTTGACGCCGGCGCGCTTCGACTTTTCCCGTGAATTCCTTAAATTGGAATATGAATGGAAACTTCACGAGAGAACTACCAGTTCCAGAAGATCGTCGCGGTCGTCGGCGTTTCGCTCTTCGTCATCAAATTCGTCGCTTGGTACATGACGAATTCGGTCGCGATCCTGACCGACGCACTTGAGAGTACGATCAACGTAACTGCCGCTTTCGTAGGACTTTACAGCCTTTATCTTTCCGCACAACCGCGTGACGCGAACCATCCGTACGGACACGGCAAGGTCGAGTTCGTCTCGGCCGCGATCGAGGGCACGCTGATCACGCTCGCCGGCTGTCTGATCATCTATGAATCCGTCTACAACCTCTGGCATCCGCACGAGATCGGAAAGTTGGATTATGGCATCATCCTTGTCGCGTTAACGGCGGCCGTCAATTGGGGTGTCGGATTTTTCGCCGTCAGAAAAGGCCAGAAAAACTCATCGCTGGCACTCGTCGCGAGCGGAAAACATCTTCAGTCAGATACGTATTCGACGATCGGGATCATCATCGGCCTCGGACTGATCCTCGTCACCGGAATGGTCTGGATCGACAGCGCGGTTGCGCTGATCTTCGGCGGGATCATCATCTTCACCGGCTACAAAATTCTTCGCGGATCGATCGCCGGGATCATGGACGAGGCGGACGAAGATCTGCTGAAACGGATGGTCGCGACGCTTGAAGAATCACGGCAGGAGAACTGGATCGACCTTCATAACCTTCGCATCATCAAATACGGCAACACTTTGCACGTCGACTGCCACCTCACCGTTCCGTGGTACATGTCAGTCCACGACGCACACGATGAGGTCGACGACATGGAGACGCTGATCGACGCCCGGTTCGGCGAAAGCATCGAAATGTTCGTCCACACCGACCCGTGCGCGAGTTTCTCGTGCGAGATCTGCACCAAGACCGACTGCGACGTCCGCGAAAAGCCGTTTGTCCGCAAGCTCAACTGGACGGAGATCGACATCACCGACGACTCGAAACACCACCTTTGACATTTGGGAATTCGGATTTGGGAATTGGGATTGTTTGGAGATCCGCCTTCAGGCGGCCCTTTCGATTTCGGATTTTCGATTTTGGATTTTGGATTGTTTGGAGTTCCGCCTTCAGGCGACCCTTTCGATTTTGGATTTTCGATTTTGGATTTTGGATTGTTTGGAGTTCCGCCTCCGGGCGGCCCTTTTGATTTCGGATTTTCGTTTGCGGATTTTGGATTGCAAAACGACGACATTCGTTCACCGTTGAATCCGGTCGTCAACAAGTCGCGGAGCGACGTCGTATTTCTGAATGCGCATTTCGGATCGCGGAATTGGATTCGCCGCGAGCCACGACAATCGTTCGCCGTTGGATTCGTGCGTCAACAAGTCGCGGAGCGACATCGTATTTCTGAATGCGCATTTCGGATCGCGGAATTCGATTCGCCGCGATCCACGACATTCGTTCACCGTTGAATCCGGTCGTCAACAAGTCGCGGAGCGACGGCATAATTTAGCCGTGGCGCGTAAGCCCACGGAACATCGCCCAACAGATTCCAGTGAGTCGCGTCAGCGACGGCAATCGGGAATTCGGCAACTCGCATGAGTTGCGCGTTCACGCGCGATTACCTCTTGGCGAACGAACGGGCCAACGCGCCCCATGTCGCCGTTAGCGACAGGACTCAAATCCGGATCACGCACCCGAGGTTTGCTTCGCTGCACCTCGGGCTTTAATACTTATCGCCTTCGGCGAATTCGCTTCGTATTTCTGGGGATAGCGGGCGCAGAGCGCCTCTTCCTGACCTGCGAATGTGTTTGTAGAGTTGGGGCAATTTGTCGGCCAACCCGTTTCGGCGCGCCGGAACTACAACCGCGTCTCGACCTTCGTCCAACCGCAAATCCAAAATCGAAAATCGCAAATGCGTTGTCGCTGACGCGACTCAGGAGATCTCATGCGAACCAGTCCGTGGGCTTACGCGCCACGGCTATGTTGATGCCGTCGCTTCGCGACTTGTTGAGGTTTGAGTCCGAAGATGAGCGGATCCAAAAAACCGATTGATCGGTCGCCTTCGATAAGACTCAGCTCCCGATTCCCGAAGTCCGGTTCGTGAGGCCAAACGAAGAACTTGTTCATTGCCTCTTGGCACGCTTGAAGATGTAATAGTAATCTCCCAATTCCTGACTTGGTTGTTGGATCGCAACAAGTTCCCACTCATCCGCTCCAAGCTTGTTGAAATCCTCCGCGGCGGACTTCCAACTCGGATGCGTTTTGACGATCTGATACTCCCAAGCGACCTTCTCTTTCGCCGAACTGTAGCGATTGGTTGCCTCAACAAAAAACAAAATAGCGATTGCTGCAACCAGCAGAACATTGAGTATTGTCAGTTTGCTCTTCATATTTTCCGTTCCTTGCGGGACTCGCCGCACTTAAATACACTGACCGCGAATGACAGCGCCTTTGTCTCCAGGCATTTTTCTGCGGTTCAAGCTATGCAAATATCTCGTTACAAGACAAAAAACGACCGACCACGCCGATGGTGATCCGTCGTCGTATGCCGGCACCGCATCGTAAACGATCGACTCACGCTCCCAAAAAGGCGAAAAATTCTTCAAGATCCATCGGAAAGATCGGAACGGGATATTGCGAGACGAGCGACTCGAACGTCATTCCGTCAAGGAGGATCGGCTCGTCCGATTTGATCGTGTGTTTCGGAATGATGACGAAATCGCCGGCGATCGCGTTGCGGGCGGCAAGATAATCCTGACCGGTCAAGAGTCCCGCGACGGAGACGTCGCCGCCGAAATAGGTGTTCGGGACGCCGGCGACTTCGAGATCGAATCCGTCGAGGCGGGCGATCTGCTCGCGAAGAACGGGGGCGAACATCTCGCCCGTGAAAACGGTTCCGCGCCGCGAAGGCGGAAGTCCGGACTGCGACGATTCGCCCGTCGGAGTGAATGCCGCAAGATGCGTCCTCACGTTTCGTTTGACTCCCTTGTCCCACTTCCCGCCGGCGAGGTTTTCGAACGCATTGAGAAATGAACGGATCATCCCGACGCCGTCCTCGATCTGCGGATAAGTGCCGTAATGGCGTTTGGACGGGATCGGCACGCCCGCCTTCAGATATATCTCGTCTCCCAGAAACGCAAACGTCGTCCCGATCGTTCTTCTGAATTCCTTTTGCAGTTTCTCGACGTCGCGGATCGTCTGCCGGCAGAATTCCGGCGTGACGCGCGTGAGCCGGTCGTCGGTGTTGTAACGCGTCAAGGCGACGGGAACGACGGCCGTCGAGACGATCTTCGGAAATTGCGCGGCGAGGTCGCGGAGCGTCTTTTCGAGGTTCGCACCGTCGTTGATCCCGGGACAGAGCACGACCTGCGCATGGATCTCGATGTCGTTGTCCAGCAAGAACTTAAGCTTGTCCGAGATGTCCGCGCGCTTTTCGTCGACGCCGAGAAGATAGGCGCGCGTCTTGAGATCGGTAGCGTGGACCGAAACGTACTGCGGCGAAAGTCGCTGTTCGACGATCCGCTTCATCTCGTCCGGAGTGATCGACGAGAGCGTCGTGTAATTGCCGTATAGAAACGACAGCCGGATGTCTTCGTCGCGGACAAAAAGCGACGGCCGCGCGTCCGCCGGATTCCCTTTGCAGAAGCAAAAAAGACACTCGTTCGCGCATTGGCGCGGGACGATCTGCTCAAACTCGATCCCGAAATCCTCGCCTTCTTCGCGGTCGAGTTCGATCTCCCAAGTCTCGCCACCCGATTTCTTGACGGTGAATTCGAGTTCGGTTTCGCCGGACGTTTGGAACCTGAAATCGAGATAATCGCGGATCGAACGGCCGTTGACCCGGACGATGCGGTCGCCCGCCTCAAGTCCTATCTCGGCCCCGAGCGAGTCCTCTTCGACGTCGGTAATGATCACGCCCGGCCGCCGTAACTGTGTCACCGCGGGCATTACTGCGAACTCGTACATAGCAAAGTGAGAGTGTATGTTGATTGACAAAAGCTTGGCAAGTTATTTAAGCTAAACGCACTCTCGCACGAAAATCGCTATCCCCGAAGCATAGTGTTTACAAACACTTGGAGGATTCCGAATTCCCTATGGCGGCAATTGAGAAAAAGCGCGTCCTCTTGGCCGAGGACGACGCTTCGATGCGTAAATTCATCGAAGTGATCCTGATAAAAGCGGGGTACGAGGTCACTTCGGCTCAGGACGGAATGGAAGCCATGAATTCCGTCGGCGAAACGGCCTTCGACATCGTCGTCGCCGACGCGATCATGCCGAATCTTTCCGGTTACGAACTCTGCCGACTGATTCGCGCGAAGTATTCCGAATCTTCGATTCCCTGCATTATTCTGAGCGGACTTGAGAGCAATCCGAGCGACGAGCGGTTCTCCGACGAATTCCTGGTCAAGGACACCGGACTCAAGGAAAAACTGCTCGAGGCCGTCGCGCGCCTTACTCAGTCGTGACCGTGGATCCTGAGCCCGATCCGCCGTCCCAATTCCCCAAAGATCATAATTCCAAGGAAATCCGCAACCAGATCTGAGAGGTCGAACGTGCGTCCGCGGACGAATAACTGCGAGATCTCCTCGAGCACGACGAGAACGGCGACGATGACACTTGCGCGGGTGACGAACCGTAGTCGCGGGAGTGTTTTTGTGAACGCCAGATTTGCGAAGAACGCGAGACCGCCCATCAGTAGAAAATGGCCGATCTTGTCGCCGTACCTGATCCCGCCGATGAACGACGCGAGGTATCGCGTCCCGCGCCGGTCGGCGACAAAAATAAGCGCCGCGATGAACAAGGCGTAGGCACCGAATGCGATCCTTGTTCCCGCGGCGGTTTTGTTCATCCCAGATTTAGCGATATCGATCCCGGCCCGCGAATCTACGCGAATTGACGCAAATCAGAAAACCGCCCTCAGGTCGCTTGCCATTTCCCAAAACGACCATCGATCGACACGCGTTCAAAGTGGCAAATCGGATCCGGTGTCTACCTCGCGTTCATTGGCAGGATCTTAACGACGACAAAGCGCAAAAATCCGCTAACCAAGAAGCGAATCGAGCGGCGTGTACTCGATGTTCTGCGAGGTCGCGACCGCTTCGTAGGTGCATTTGCCGGCGTACGTGTTGACGCCTTCCTTGAGCCCGGCATCGTCGGCGATCGCCTGCGCGAAGCCCTTGTTCGCCAGCGCCAACGCGTAAGGCAACGTCGCGTTCGTCAGCGCGAACGTCGAAGTGCGCGGAACGGCGCCGGGCATGTTCGCGACGCAGTAATGCAGCACGCCTTCTTCGTAGAACGTCGGGTTTGAGTGCGTCGTCGCATGCGTCGTTTCGAAACATCCGCCCTGATCGACGGCGACGTCGACGAGGACCGAGCCGTTCGGGATATCCTTGAGCATGTCGCGCGTGACGAGTTTCGGAGCGGCCGCGCCGACAACGAGCACACCGCCGATGACGAGGTCCGCGTGCGAGATCGCTTCATGGATCGCGTAACGCGACGAAGCGAGCGTCTGGACCTTCGAGAGAAAGATGTCGTCCAACTGACGCAGGCGATCGAGATTGATGTCGATGATCGTCACGTGCGCGCCGAGTCCGACCGCCATTTTCGCAGCTTCGGTGCCGACCACGCCGCCGCCGAGAATGACGACATTCGCCGCCGGAACTCCCGGAACGCCGCCGAGAAGAATTCCCTTCCCGCCGTTCATCTTTTCGAGGTACGTCGCGCCGACCTGGACCGACATGCGGCCCGCGACTTCGGACATCGGCGTTAGCAGCGGAAGGCGTCCGAACTTGTCGGTGATCGTTTCATAAGCGACTCCGGTGACGTTGCGTTCCATCATCTGCTTCGTCAGCTCGAATTCGGGGGCGAGGTGAAGGTAGGTGAACAAAACCTGGTTCTCGCGCATCCGCGGATACTCGGGCGCGATCGGTTCCTTGACCTTGACGATCATGTCGCCCGTCGCCCAGACCTCGTCGGCGGAGTCGAGCAATTGACCGCCCGCCTTGACGTAACTTTCGTCGGTGAAGCCGGAACCCATTCCGGCCGATTTCTGAACAAAAACTTCGTGTCCGGCGTTCGTCAGCGCATTGACTCCCGCCGGCGTCAGGCCGACCCGATACTCGTTATCCTTGATCTCTTTCGGTAATCCGATTTTCATAAATGTTGTCTCCAGAACTAATAGTGCGATAAAGAAAAACTATGTTACCCGATTTTACGCATTTTTCACCAACGCGATAAAGCGCCCTCAAAAGAAAGCGCTAAATCGCAGAAATTCGGCTTATCGCAACGATAAATGAAGGTTGTTGATCCGAACGATCGAATGATCGACGAAGTCAGGAAAGGTCATGCGATCGTCTTTGGCCAACACGGATCAAACGGATGTAACCGATTGTCACAAAGTGACCGGTCGTTCCGCCGCCGGAAGCAGTGTCAAGACAATAACTCGCTGTCTCGGCGGGCGACATTGGAACGTCTTGGTACTGGATCAATGATTTTCTTGATCGACTTTCACGCTTCGTGGTCTATAATCTCGGCAAATCGACGACCGATCGAGATCGACATGATTCAACAGAATCCGCAAATGAATCAACCTGCCGGGCCGCGGCCCGAGTTCCGACAGTGTTTCAAGTGCAACTACGAGAGCGTCTCGGGCTCACCCAATTGCCCGCGGTGCCGGAGCCCGAAATTCCTGAACGGCTCCAACATCCGCACCCGCGGCTTCGTGCTCGTCGGCGTCGGGCTGTTCCTCGTGGTCTTCATGGGCGGCATAGCGGTCGTCGTCGGGATGTTGATTCTTGGCGCCTCTCAAGATCCGGCGAACGCCAAGAAGTTGAAGAACGAACTCTCCGCGATATTCTTCGTCGCCGCGCTGTTCGCCGGCGTCATCGGATTCGGTCTGAACGCCATCACGGGCGGCGCCTGGATGATCATCTTCGGGCGACGGAATCGGCTCCTGTTCTGGATCATGTGGGCGCTCCTCGCGGCCATCTTCATCGCCGGCTTCATGTTCAGGCTGGTCACGGACTGACACTTAATCCCGGCTCAAATCGGTCGCCACATGTCAGATCTCAGCTACACCGTAGTTTCCGTAAGAGCTGATAACTGAGAGATGTCAGCTAATAGTAGTCACCGCTCACCGCTTACTGGCCAACGACCACCGAGTCTACCCGGTCGCTGCCGCTCCCGGTTCTGACCACTGACCAACGACCACTGACCACTGGCCACTGCTCACTGCTCACGGCTCACTGCTCACCGCTCACCGCTCAGATCTCCACTTCATCGATCTGGGCCTTCTGCAATTTGCCCGAATAATCGACGTAGATCGCTTTCCATTCGCTGAAGATGTCGAGCACCTGCGTGCCGGCTTCGCGGTGACCGTTGCCGGTTCCTTTCGTGCCGCCGAACGGCAGGTGGACCTCCGCCCCGATCGTCGCCGAGTTGATGTAGCAAATGCCGGTGTAGAGTTCCTGCATCGCGTAAAACGCGCGGTTGACGTCCTGCGTGTAGATCGCCGACGATAGCCCGTATTTGACATCGTTGACGATGTCGATCGCCTCCTCGAGCGTCGAGAACGGGATCACCGACGTAACCGGTCCGAAGATCTCTTCCTGTCCGACGCGATGGTTGCGGGCAACGTCCGTAAAGACCGTCGGCTCAATGAACCAGCCGTTCTTGTAGGCGCCTTTCGTCAATCTGTTGCCGCCGCAAGCGAGCGTCGCCTTGTCTTGCGTTTTGCCGATCTCGATATAGCCGAGGATCTTCTCCATCTGCTTCTGGTTGATTACCGGTCCGACCTCGGTCTTCGGATCGAGACCGTTCCCGACCTTCAGTTTCTTGACGCGTTCGACGAGTTTTTCGCAGAACTTCTTATAGACCTTTTTGTGTACAACGAGCCGCGACGAGGCAGTGCAGCGCTGTCCCGACGTCCCGAACGCGCCCCAGAGCGAGCCCTCGACGGCGTTGTCCACGTCGGCGTCGTCCATCACGATGATCGCGTTCTTGCCGCCCATTTCGAGCGAGACGATCTTGTTGTCGGCGGCGCATTTTTCGGCAATTATCCGCCCGGTGTCGGTCGAACCCGTGAACGAGATCAGACGGACGTCCTTGTGATTGACGAGCGCCGCGCCGGCGTCGCCGAAGCCGTTGACGACGTTGACGACGCCCTTCGGAATTCCCGCTTCCTCGCACGATTTGACGAGATTGATCGTCGAAAGGGGCACGTCTTCACCCGATTTGATGACGACCGTGTTGCCGCAGACGAGCGCCGGAATAAGCTTCCATGACGGGATCGCCATCGGGAAATTGAAAGGCGTGATCAGGCCGCTGATGCCGACCGGCTGGCGGACGCACATCGCGAATTTGTTGGGCATTTCGGCCGGAGTCGTGAATCCGTGGAGACGGCGTCCTTCGCCCGCGGTGTAGTAGGTACAGTCGATGGCTTCCTGGACATCGCCGCCGGCTTCCTTCATCACCTTGCCCATTTCACGGGTCATTTCGCGGGTGAATTCGTCCTTGTTCGCGCGGAGGATCTCACCGAGCCGGAACAGGATCTCGGCACGCTTCGGAGCCGGCGTCCGGCGCCAGCGCGTCGCGGCCGATTTCGCTGCGTCGACCGCCCGGTTGACGTCTTCCTCGTTCGACTTCGGAAAGCGCCCGACGACGTCCGACGTGTCCGCCGGATTGATGTTGTCAAACCATTCGCCCGACGCGGATTTTACCCATTCGCCGCCGATGTAATTGTAATAAGTTGCTGATCTCTTCTTCGTTTTTGCTTCTTTTGCCTTGGCCATAAGATTGTAAATAAATGATTTGGATTGCGATTGCCGACCTTCTTGGCGCTCTTCGCGTGAGATTCGTTTCAAACGCGGAGATCGCGAACTACGCAAAGTTGTTCTTTCTTTATTCTAGCTTTTCGAATCGCCGAACGGAACTTCAGCGGACGGTGAACTGGACGATCCGCGGAACCGCGACGCGCGCGGCGTTGACGGAGAGAACATTCAGGACGACGGCATCGCCTTTCTTCAATTTCCCGGCGACGGCGTTGAAGGTCTTGATGTCGGGAACCGGAATCCGGTTGACGCGGACGATGATGTCGCCCTCGTTCAGCGCGTCGTCGCCGGCGGCGGTGCGGACGTCCGAGATGAAACTCGAAGGACTGATGTTTCGCACGACGACTCCCTTCTGGCCGTCGATCTTGTACGATGCGGCGATCGTCGGCGTCAGGTCCGACAACGTCAGTCCGAGCGGCGGAACGGGATCGCGGCGGCCGTCGACGGGGAGCGTCCGGCGCTCGTCGTTTGTTCCCTGATAGCGGCTCACCGTCGGTCTCTCTCCGAGCACGACCGGGATCGTTTTGCGCTCGAGCGTTTGTCCGACTTCCCGGAGAACCGTCAGACTGACGGTCGTCGAGGGCGTTCCTTCGGCGACGAACGTGATCAGATCCTGCGCGTCCACGACCTTCCGGCCGTTGACTTCGAGGACGACGTCGCCCGGCTGCAACCCCGCGAGCGCCGCCGCGCTTTTCTTGTCCGGGATATTCGTGATCACCGCTCCGGCCGCGTCAGGCAACCCGTAAACCTTTGCAAATTCGGCTCTTACGGAATCCATGTTGACTCCGAGATAGCCCCGGCGAACCTTTCCGCCGTCTACAAGTTGTTTCAGGACCCGGGCCGCGTCATTTGACGGCAACGCGAATCCGATGCCGTTGCTGTCGCCGGTTCCGGTCGCGATCTGCGAATTCACGCCGATCACTTCGCCGTTCATATCGACCAGCGGACCGCCCGAATTCCCGCGGTTGATCGCGGCGTCGGTCTGGATGAATTTTTGGAACGGACGAACGGGCATTGTGGGCGTCTCGCGCTTGACCTGCGAGATAATTCCGGCGGTGACGGTGTTCGCGAGCCCGAACGGCGATCCGAAGGCGAGAACCCAGTCGCCGATCCGGACCGTTTCGGAGTCGGCGAATTTCAGCGTCGGAAGATCGCGTCCGGCATCGATCTTGAGCACCGCGAGATCGGTTTCGTCGTCGACTCCGACGACTTTTGCGACGAATTCTTCGCCGCCGGCGAGCTGAACGTAAATCTTCGCCGCGTCTTCGATGACATGCGAGTTGGTGATGACATATCCGGACTTGTCGACGATGAAGCCGCTCCCGACGGCGAAGATCGGACGCCTCGAAGGCCGCAGCATGTCGCCGATCTCACCGGGCTGCTCGTCATTGCCGCGGACCGTTACGGGCGGCGTTTTGGCGCGGGTATCGATGTTGACGACCGCCGGTTCGACCGCTTTTGCAACTTCGGCAAACGACGCCGAAAGTTTCCCCGGCGTGATCTCCGCGGCGCGCACTTTGTCGACGTTCGATTGCGCCGCCGCAAACGAAACGAGCGCGAGCAAAATCGCCGGCGCTCCGAACCATCGTCCGCAAAACCTCGACACGGAAATGACAGTAAGTTCGAACATCTGAAATCCCTCAAAAAAGTCCTTCGAGTATAGCACGCGGTCCGTCTCAGGGTTTGAGGAGAACCTTGAGGATGCCGCTGCGGGCGGCCGCGGCCATCGCTTCGACACCGCGGCCGAGCGTGAATTCGTCGGCGATAAGGTCGCTCGGATCGATCCGGCCGGACGCCATCGCGTCGAGCGCCGGCGCGAATCGCCCGCAACGCGATCCGACGATCGAGATCTCGTCGACGACGTGCCGCCAAAGTTCAATACGCGTCGCGCCGGCAAAAGTTGATTTAAGAACGATCGTGCCGCGTGGCCGGACCAGATCGGTCGCCAAGCCGAGTCCCGATTCGCTGCCGCTCGCCTCGACGACGACGTCGAATCCGGCGCGCCGCGTGAGCGCCTCGTCCGCGAGCATCGTCTCGATCCCTCGGCGTTGCGCGTGCGCGAGCTTCTCGCGATGTTTCCCGATTTGGACGATATTCTGCGACGAAAGCGCGAGCCCGAACGCGCAGAGCAGACCGAGTTTTCCGTCGCCGATGACCGCGATCGTCGTCTCCTTGTCGACCGCGACCCGTTCGGTGATCCCGAGCGCGGCGGCGAGCGGTTCGGTGAAGGTCGCCTGTTCATCGGTGACATTGTCGGGAACTTCGATCAGGTTGCGCGACGGAAGACTTACGAATTCGGCGTGCGCGCCGTCGCGTCCGTGAATTCCGAGGACGGTTCGCGAGACGCAGTGACGCGGATCGCCGGCAGCGCAAAGATCGCAGACTCCGCACCCGACGTTGATCTCGCCGACGACGCGTTTGCCGACCAGATCCGGCCGATCGGGAGACGCTTCGACGACGCCGACGAACTCATGCCCGATCGTCCCCTCGAATCCGGCGTAGCCGCGGACGATCTCGAGGTCCGTGTTGCAGATACCGGAACGGACGACCCGCACGGTCGATTCACCCTCGATCCGAGGCCGCTCGACGTCCGCAAGCTGAAGTGAATTTTCTACGAATCTGAGAGCTTTCATGACGTCGGACGGCGGATCACGACGAGGTCTTTCTCAAGCGTTATCAACCATTTGCCGTCGATCTTCTCGAATGAGAGCTGTTGCCGCACCTTGCCGGAATTGCGATCGCCGGCCGCGTTCGTGAACTCCCATTCCTTGTCGAAAACGGCGGTCGCGCGCGAATCACCGGGACCGGGCGTGACCGTAAGGTCGGTGATCTTCATCTTCATCGTGTCGAACTTAACGAAGGCACGCTGTTTGTCGTCACGAACCGAACTGATGCTCCGCCGGCCGTTGTAGTAGTCGACGTCATCCGCATAGTTATCCATGAAAGAATCGAGATCGACCGCTTCGATCGCCCCGCGCCAACTTTCGATCCGCGCCGAGATCTCGGTCTTTATCTTCGCCGCATCGGGTGTTGACGTGGTGGCATTCGGAGTCGCGGCCGTATTGGAAGTCTTGTTCGACGGGGCATCGGTCCGCTTCGCCGGAAGAGTCGGCCGGTCCGTGTTCGCGTTGGCGAGCATCGGATTCGATCGGGAGTACGGCGAACCGCCGGTGTAAAGGATCCAAATGCCGACGCCGACGAACGCGAGGAGAACGATCGACAAAAAAACGACCGCAAAGATCAGGAACCGCGACCTGGTCGGCGCGACGATCTGCTCGGTCCGTCGCTCGAATCCGTGGATCGGCGGATTTGTCGGGCGCGCCGCAACCAGCGTTTCGTGTTCGCTGAACGAAACCGTAACTGCCGAACCGTTTGGCACCAGCGGCGTTCCGTCCTGAAGACAAAACGAAAGAGTGTCGTCGGTGAATTGGGACTGGCAAGTCGGGCACGTCTTCATATCGATTCGGTTCGAGAAACTATCATAGAACTTGACGAAAGTTTAGTAAATTCCTGATCTGGTTGAATTTCGGCCACGTCGGCGGGCGATCGTCGAAAAGAACGATTGTCCGTATCGGCGGATTTGAATTATGATGTTGATTCCGATTTCAAAAGGTACGCAAGAATTATGCAGTTTCGAAATACTCAGAAGATCGTGATCGCCGCGGTCGCCGCATTCGTCGCGGCGTTCGCCTTCGCCTGCCAGAGCAACACCGCGACGAACTTCGCAAATTCAAAACCGGCTGTCAATTCCAAGCCGGTCGTCGCGGCGGAGGAAGAAGAACGGAAACCGCCGACGATGACCGACTATCCGGTCGGTGACGCGAAAACCCCGAGCGAGGCCTACCGGATGCTGTTTGCGGCGGTGAAGAGCCAGGATTCGGCGAAGATCAAGTTGATGCTCTCGAAAGCATCGCTCGGACTTGCTGAAATGTCGGCCGCGCAGCAAAAGAAACCGGTTGAATTCATTCTCAGAAACGGATTCTCCGAGACGACCTTCGCCGATACGATGCCGCAGCTTCGCGATGAACGGATCAAGGGCGGTTACGCCGCCGTCGAGGTTTGGAACGTGAAGCGGAAACAGTGGGACGACATCCCGCTGATCCTCGAGGACGGCAGCTGGAAAGGCGCTTTCGGCGACGCGTTCGCCGGCAAATGGACGTCGCCGGGCAAGGGCCAGGCAGTGCTCGAGCAGGAAGCTGCAAACGCAAAGAATCCGAATCTCGCCATCAAACCCGCGGGCAATGCCAACGTCAATGTGGCGCCCGTGAAACCGACGCTCAGAAAAGTGAAATGACGAACGGCGTCGAGATCGTCGAGACGATCGAACAATATTCGAAACACGGCTGGAGTTTACGCCGTGTTTTGCTTTCGTCGCCCACCGGCGATCGGATCGACGGTGTGATGGTTGAAAAAGGAGCATTCGACGGGCTCTGGTTCTCTCGCGTTTCGCGGCCGGGAACGGAAACCTGGGAGCTTCGGCGGCTCGGCGGCACACCTTATGCGCTGGTGACCGTTATCTCCGACGACGACGATGAGCAAACCCGCCAGGAGGCCTTCGCCGCATTGGAGAAAAAGATGCTCGCGACGCTCACGCGCGGCAATTAGCGGATTTCGATATGCTTGACAGAGCATTCTGTCGCGGGCAAACTTAGTTTTGTTGACAATGATGATCAAGGATTTCGGCGCGCGGGTCGAAAGTGTTTGGGAAGGCCTGCGACCGTCGACAAGAAAGATGCTTGTCGGCGCCCTCGAAGCAAAACGCGGGACGCCGGCGACGCCAACCCAAAAATTCTCTTACGACACCCAGTCCGACTGGGAATTGAGCCGACTTCTCACCGCTCTCGACGAACAAGCGAAGGACAGGGAAACGGCCGGGAGTCGCGATGACATATCGCAGCTCGCGGAGACGTGCGTCGCGGTTCTTCAGACTCAGTCTGAATCGGCCGAGGTCTTTATCCAGCTGACCGAACGCGCTCTCGAACGACGTGATTACAAGCAGGTGGACAAGCTCGCGGACGTGCTCGGCGATCGCTATTCGGTCGGCGAAATGTGCGAGATCGTCCGTCAGACGTCGAATCCGGCGATCCGCGCGATTGCCATGGAGACGATCGCCCTGATGCCCGTCGACGAGATCCTGCCGTCGCTCGACGACCCGATCTACGAAGACATCGCCCGCTTTGCGCTTGAACAAAAAGCCGTCGAATACGAGTCAGAGGACGCCCGCAAAGCGCTTGAAGAATACTTTGAGTAACAGTTTTGAAAGTTTGGGAAGTTTGGGAAGTTTGGGAAGTTTTGAAAGTTTAGGAAGTTTGGGAAGTTTTGGAAGTTTTGAAAGTTGCGGACGTAATGACTGGCCGAACTTTCCAAACGTCCTAGACTTCCCTGACTTCCCAAACTTCCTAAACTTCCCCAACTTCCAAAACTTCCCAAACTTCCCAAAACTTCCCCAACTTCCCAAACTTCCCAAAACTTCCCCAACTTCCCAAACTTCCAAAACTTCCTAAACTTCCCAAACTTCCTAAACTTCCAAAACTTTCCCCGAGAGCCAAAACGTACCGGTGATGAACTGGCCCGGTTGCGGGTCGGCCAGGATCCATTTCGGGTCGGAAACGACGCTCAGATTGCCGATCGGCGAGTTCACCTCGAAAGCGTAGAAATCCTGGCCCGAAAGGCCGTTCGTTCGGCGTTCGGCGGAGACGATGGCTGCTTTTATGACGGCGACCGGGCGCGCCGGGATCTCCGGATCCGGCGGCGGGACTGCCGAAAATTC
>JAKOSS010000685.1 GCA_029777145.1 Acidobacteriota bacterium
CTCGACGATGTCGATGTAGCGCTGCTCGACGTCGTCCGACGTCAGCCTGATATCGGCGGGAATGAAATAAACATTGATCTCGAGCGCATCGGCGCCGGCCTGCTCGACGTCGCGCGCGTACTCGATCCAGCCCTCGGGCGTGATGCCGTTGAGGCTCGCAATGATCGGAATATCGACACGCCTCTTCGCTTCGCGGATCAGCTCGAGATATCCGGCCGTTCCGACCGGATATTCGTCGAGGTCCGGGAAAAAGTCGGACGACTCGGCGAACGCGCTCGACGCGGTCTTGTACACCCGCTCGAAGTTTGCAGCCTCGGCCCGGATCTGCTCTTCGAATAACGAAAAGAGCACGACCGCGCCCGCACCGGCGTCTTCCATCGCGACGATATTGTCGATCTTCTGCGACAGCGGGTTGGCCGAAACGACCAGCGGCGACCGCAGATTCAATCCCATGTATGTTGTTGATAGGTCAGGCATTGCCATTTGGGAATTGGGATTTGGGATTGCGGATTTCGGAAATCGGAATGCCGATTTGCCGGAGCGCGATCCCGTCCCAATGATTCAAAAGATCAAACTGAATTCGAAAACGCGATCGTCGGCAACATCCGCAATCACAAATCCGAATTCCCAAATCAGAAGGTTGGCTGAAATTGGCTTGCGCCGAATCCGGCCATTTCTTCGTACGTCTTCCAACGCAGATCGACGATCTCCTGCGCGAGTTGCATCAGGTGCTCGGCCTCGGCCGGAGCCGTCTGCGTCAAAACTTTGTATCGCAATTCGTTGTAAGCGTAATCGCGAAGGGCGATCGTCGGCTTCGGAGAATCGAGCACGAACGGATTCTGATCGTTTCTCCGGAGCGCCGGGTTGTAGCGGATCAGCGGGAAATAGCCGCTCGAAACGGCCATCTTCTGTTGCCGCAGGCCCTTTTCCATATCGATCCCATGCGCGATGCAGTGGCTGTACGCGAGGATCAGCGACGGCCCTTCGTAAGCTTCCGCTTCGCGCATCGCGAGCAGCGTCTGCTGCGGGTTCGCTCCCATCGCGACCTGCGCGACGTAAACATTACCGTACGAGATCGCCTGCATCGCGAGGTCCTTCTTTCCAACGCGTTTGCCGGCGGCGGCAAATTTCGCGGATGCGGCCGTCGGCGTCGCCTTCGACATCTGACCGCCGGTGTTCGAATAAACCTCGGTATCGAGCACGAGGACGTTGATGTTCCGCCCGCTCGCGAGCGCGTGATCGAGCCCGCCCGAACCGATGTCGTACGCCCAGCCGTCGCCGCCGATCAGCCACACCGTGCGCCGGACCAGCTGGTCGGCGACCGAGAGCAGGAGTTTTGCGTCGAGCGATCCGATCGCGTGCAGTTTGTCCTTGAGGATCGCGACGCGGCGTCGCTGCGCCTCGACCTCGCTTTCGAGGACCTGCGGCGCTTCCCGAATCTCATCGACGAGTTCGTCTCCGAGATCCGCACGGAACTTGTCGAGCAATTGGTGCGCGGTGTCGAGCTGTTTGTCGGCCGTCAGCCGCATTCCGAGACCGAATTCGGCGTTGTCCTCGAACAGTGAATTCGACCATGCCGGTCCCTGCCCCTTTGAGTTCGCCGTCCACGGCGTCGTCGGCAGATTGCCGCCGTAGATCGACGAACATCCGGTCGCGTTCGCAACAATCAGCCGGTCGCCGAAAAGCTGCGTCAGGACCTTGATGTACGGCGTCTCGCCGCAGCCGGCGCACGCGCCCGAGAACTCGAAATAAGGTTCGAGGAACTGAACGCCGTGAACCGTCGAATAATTGACCGTCGGCTTCTCATTGATCGGAAGCTTC
>JAKOSS010000686.1 GCA_029777145.1 Acidobacteriota bacterium
GAGGCTGTCGGATCGACGACGCCGGTCGACGTGACCGGTGCGGGGGATACCGTGATAGCGGTCTAGTCGCTCGGGCTCGCATCGGGACTCAGCTTCGCCGAAGCGGCCATGATCGCAAATCATGCCGGCGGGATAGTTGTGATGAAAAAGGGTACGGCCGTCGTTAACGTTGAAGAACTTTCGAATTCGCTTGAGACGAATGCTCCGCGCTCGACCCCATCAGCAGCATGAATGAAAAATGAACTTGCCCCGATAATTGAGAGACAGGAACTAATTCGTGAAGCGTCCGAGATACGTTCACGAGGTAAGACCATTGTCCTCGCGAACGGCTGTTTTGATCTTTTTCATGCCGGCCACCTGCGATACCTGCAAGGGGCAGCAGGCCTTGGCGACGTACTCGTTGTTGCGGTGAACTCTGACGATCAGGCTCGTAAATTAAAAGGAGAAGGACGCCCGTTTACGAGTGAATTTGAACGAGCAGAGATAATTTCCGGCCTCCGATTCGTGGACTTGGTGACGATCTTTGACGAGCCGACCGTCGAGGAGATACTTCTTGCCATCAAGCCGGATTTTCATGCAAAAGGCACCGACTATACCACCGAGTCCGTTCCCGAACGGGACATTGTACGGTCGTATGGAGGCACGGTAGCGATAGTCGGCGACCCAAAGGACCATTCCTCGTCGGAAATAATTGCGAGGATCTCAGGTAGATAGATGTGGCAGTCCAAGAACAAGCGCGACCTCATGATCGAGGTCTGGGAAAAACTGGACTGTGAGAATGTCGGCCGCCCCGAGATCGAAGCCATCGAAGGGGTCGTGCGTGATGTTTACGGCGAGCAAGCCGTCGAATCGCCGATGAAGATCGCACGTCTCCTGGCAGACGAAGGCGCGGACCTTCGCCATTCGGAGATAATGTCGCTCTTCGTCGAGCGATATGAGGCCGAGCCATATACGGCGGAGTTTCGAAATATATTCAGGCTCGGTTCGCTGCGCAACACACTTTCTTCGATCAGGCGTCTTGAAAATCTTCGACGAAAATTCGCAAGCGAGAACGACAAAGAAGGACTGAGGCTGATCAAGGAACGGACTATCAACGCAAAGAGAGACTTGACGCAAACACCCGAGGACCGCGAGATCGCTCAATGGCTGACCATCTGGCTGCAAACACCCGACGCATTTGAACAATGGCTCTTGCTGCGAAAGCGTTCAGCAGACTTCAGGGAAAGATTTGGTGAGAACGAAGTAGAATGACCATCCGAAGATTTTACGCCGATCCAGAACGATTTTCAGAAATGTCCGTTGTTCTGGACCAAGACGAAACGCGGCATCTCCGCGACGTTCTCCGCCTCAGAACCGGCGAAGCGATACAGGTTTTTGACGGCGTCGGGCGTGAATTTCGCGGTATCGTTGAAGCGGTCGAAAAACGGCGGACCTTGGTCAACGACCTGACGGAGGTGCCGCCGACGTCGCCCGAATCGCCGCTGGACCTGACAATTGCCGCTGTTCTCCTTAAAGGCGATAAGCTGGATCTCGTCGTTCAAAAGGCCGTCGAACTCGGCGTCAACCGATTCATCCCCATGACTTCCACGAGGTGTGACGTAAAGGTCGGCGACGCGGCAAAACGAGCCGAACGATGGCGGCGTATCGCGATGGAAGCCACCAAACAATGCGGACGAGCAAGGCTAATGGAAGTTGCGAACGTAGCGGATTATTCCAGATTACTCGATGCGACCGATGAGCCCGACCTCACCCGTATACATTTTTCCGAACGCGACGGTCAAAACTTCGAGGCCGTCTCCGGCTCAACTCGAATCCTCGCTTTCATCGGGCCGGAAGGCGGCTGGGATGACACTGAGCTTGAAAAGGCAAGAGCCGCCGGGATCGTCTCGATCACATTCGGCGGCCGTATTTTGAAAGCCGATACGGCTGCTATCTCGATCGCGTCGATCCTGCAGCACCGGTTCGGCGATATGAACTAGTTTGGATCTGCCTTGACCACTTTCGGCCTGATATAAGCCTCGCCGCGTTGCTTCAGTTTCGCCTTTGAGCCAAGGGCGTGTACGACCGAATCCAGCAGTTCTTTAGTGTCCAACTTAAAGCTCGTCGTGCCTTTCGCGTCCACATCCGGATCGTCGTATTGCAGTACAAGATAACGACGCTTTTCCTTGATCAATCCCGCAAGGCCCGCGCCCGGAAGCGGGATGTATTTGACGACGTTGCCGGTAGTGGAAGTAACCGATTTCTCATCGGAATAAACTATCAACAGCGCGTCATACGGGATCCCGAACTTCTCCTTTTGGTCTTCGCCGAAAAACACAAGCCTTTCATTCGTGTCATCAAACTTCAGCGTGCCCGATTCCTTATCAGAATAGCCGAACACGCCGCCTTCATATTTTGCGTTGAATGACGGTGGTGCAGGTTTGATATCTGCGGCAGGCGTCGGAGCCTTATCCATTTGCCTTGGCTGGGCAACCGCGCTGATCGAGCTAACCGCGAAGATCATAAAAGTGATCAGACTGAGTTTCATAATTCTATTCCGCACCGAAGTTCAAAAGTTCGTATTTCTATAAATAGACGCTTAACTTAGCCAAATAGTTGTCACGCGCCGGCGGCCTTTTCATCGCCGCTC
The DNA here is from genome assembly GCA_029777145.1 of Acidobacteriota bacterium. The sequence goes on from JAKOSS010000686.1 coordinate 2,630, forward strand.
GAATATTGCCTTAATCGCTCCTTCGCGATCCGCACATATTCCTTTGAGATCTCCGACC
>JAKOSS010000687.1 GCA_029777145.1 Acidobacteriota bacterium
CAATGAATTCCCGCAGGTCCGATATTTCCAGACGAACGTCGATGTCGAGATCGACGGCAAGGTTCAGCGCGTTTGGATCGACCCGAAGGAAATGAACACGTTCACGTTCGACTCGCCGACCGAACCGAAGATCGTCAACTTCGACTACGAAGGAACGCTGATCAAGGAAATGAAGTTTGAGAAATCGGTCGACGAACTCGCCTATCAGCTTTTGAACGACAAGGACGTTCTGGCACGACGTTGGGCCGGCGAACAGCTCGGCGCGGCGTACAAGGCTGACGGAGCCACGCAGGCGGACAAGGACAAGATCATGGACGCCTTCCGCAAGTCGGTCGAGAACGATCCGTTCTGGCGCATCCGACGCGGAACGCTTTCGGAGATCGCAAACATCGTTTCGCCCGATCCGCCGCGCGGTCAGGAACGACCGGCGGCAACGATCGATGCGGCGACGCTGACGACGGTGCTCAAGGCGGCGAAGGACAAGAACAACTTCGTCCGCGGCGATGCTCTCGAACTCCTCGGCGAAACGAGGGACCCGAAATACTCGGATCTCTTCCTCGCGGGTGTCAAGGAACAGAGCTACACGATCGTCGGGCAATCGGCGAACGCGCTCGCCACCGTCAATTCACCGGGCGCTTATGAAGCGATCAACGCACTGCTCGGCCAGAAGTCGTGGCGCGGACAGTCGCAGATCATCGCGATGAACGCACTTGCAACCCTGAAGGATCCGCGTTCGCTCGAGACCGCATTCAAGTACGCGGAAGACGTCAACCAGCCGAAACAGGTCCGGTCGGCGTCGCTGCGGATCATCGGAGCCGTCGGCAAAGGCGACCAGCGGTCGTATCCGCTGATCATCGGAGCCTTCAAAAAGGCGCTTGCAAGCCAGGATTTCCAGGGCATCTTCGACTCGGTTCAGGGGATCATCGCTCTGGCTGATCCGCGCGGACAGGAAGCGTTTGACATGCTGCGTGCAAAATTCAACGGCAATCAGCAGATCATGGGCTTCGTGACGTTCATGGAGAACCAGTTCAAGGCGGCCTTGAAAAAGTGAGCGGTGAGCAGTAAGCCGTGAGCAGTAGTAGTAGGCAGTAGACAGTAGATTGTATCCCGCGATGGGCTACTTCCTACCGTCTACTGTCTACCGTCTACCCGGCCATGCGTTGACTAACGCGGCCCGAAATGCTTCAATCTTCTTTCACGTGGTGAGTTAAAGCGACTTGCGACCACGTAAAATAAACCGCTAAACAGCTAGAGTAAAATCCAAAGTTTGCGAAACTCTGTGCTTGTTTGGCCCGGAGTTTTTTTCTTGGAGGGAAGCAACGATGATCGGCCGGTTGAGCAGGGTAATTCTCTTCGTTGACGACATGGCGAAAATGAAGTCGTTCTATGTTGATGTCGTCGGGCTGACCGAGGTCCCCGGCGGTGACGAGATGTTCGTCTCCCTCGATTCCGGCGGAGCGCAGTTGTCGCTGCACCAGATTCCGCCTGAATATCAGGGGAACGACGGTTCGGAGCGCGCCGATTGCGCGGTGAAATTCGTGTTTCACTCGGACGACGTTGATTCCGACAGAGAAGCGCTCGTCGCGCGCGGCGTCCGGATGCGGGAGATCAATCGCTGGGGCGAGATCGAACTCTGCGACGGGATCGACCCCGAAGGAAATATTTTTCAGCTCAGCAACCGGTGAGGATCGTTCGGAAAATGCGCCGCGAATTGCGCGAACGTTCGCGAATTATCCATGGTTGGGCGGCACTGTTGAACGGTGGCGAAGGCATAAGGATCATTCGCATTGGTGTGATTCGTGAAATTCGCGGCCAAGAACTCGTTTTTGTAACTGACCACTGATGAAGAGAGATTTCTTAGAATTGCTGAAGGAAAAGGTTGTCGTCTTCGACGGCGCGATGGGCAGCAATCTGCAATCGCAGAACCTGTCGATCGACGACTGGGGCGGGCCGAACTTCGAGAACTGTTCCGAAAACCTGCTTTACACGAAGCCGGAGGCGATCGAAAAGGTCCACACTGGATTTCTCGACGTCGGCTGCGACGTCATCGAAACGAATTCGTTCGGCGGCGGCGAAGTAGTGCTCGCCGAATTCGGAATCGCCGACAAGGCCTACGACGTCAACAAGCTCGCGGCGTCGTTTGCGAAGAACCTCGCCGATCAATACTCGACGAACGACAAACCGCGATACGTCGCCGGATCGATCGGACCCGGAACCAAACTCCCGACGCTCGGCCATATCACATACGACGCGCTGAAGAGATCCTACGAGCAGCAGGTCCGCGGCCTTTTCGACGGCGGCGTCGATCTATTCGTCGTCGAAACCTGCCAGGACATTCTTCAGACGAAGGCCGCGCTCGCCGCGATCTTCGAATTCTTCACGGAACGGCGGATCAAACTCCCGGTGATCGCGCAGGTGACGATCGAGACATTCGGCACGATGCTCAACGGGACCGAGATCTCGGCGGCGCTGACGGCGCTCGAACCGTTTCCGATCGACATCGTCGGGATGAACTGCGGGACCGGCCCAGATCAAATGACAGAGTCGATCAAGTATCTGTGCGAAAACTCGCCGTTTCCGGTGTCGGTTCTACCGAATGCCGGTCTCCCGGAGGTCAAGGACGGGCAGCAGTACTACACCGAATCGCCTGAGGATTTCGGACGCAAGATCGAACATTTCGCGAAGGATTTCGGCGCGAACGTCGTCGGCGGTTGCTGCGGGACATCGTTCGAACATCTCCGCGCGGCGATCGAACGCGTCGGAAATCTTTCGCCGAAGGTGCGCGACGCGCGGCTCACGCCGTCGGCGTCGTCGATCTATTTCCAGCAGCCGTACACGCAGGACAGCTCGTTCCTGATCGTCGGCGAACGCGTCAACGCTTCGGGTTCGAAGAAGATGCGCGATCTGCTCCAGGCGGAAGATTGGGACGGACTGGTCAGTCTCGCGAAGTCGCAGGAACGCGAGGGCGCGCATGTTCTGGACGTCAACGTCGATTTCGTCGGCCGCGACGGCGTCGCCGACATGAACGAACTCGTGTCGCGGCTCGTGACGAACGTCAGGATCCCGATCATGCTCGACTCTACCGAGTGGGAAAAAATGGAGGCCGGACTCAAGCTCGCGGGCGGAAAATGTCTCCTGAATTCAACGAATTACGAGGACGGCGAGGAGCGTTTCCTTAAAGTTCTGAGCCTCGCGAAAGAGTACGGCGCCGGCGTTGTCATCGGGCTCATCGACGAAAAGGGAATGGCTCGGACGGCGGACGACAAGATCGCGATCGCGCGTCGCGCGTTCAAGGACGCGGTCGCGTTCGGGATCAAGGATCACGACATCTTTTTCGATCCGCTGGCGCTACCGATCTCGACCGGCATCGAGGAAGACCGGCGGAACGCCGCCGAAACGGTCGCGGCGATCCGTGTGATTCATGCCGAAATGCCCGCGGCGAACATCATCCTCGGTGTTTCGAATATTTCGTTCGGGCTGAATCCGGCCGCACGCGTCGTCCTGAACTCGATCTTTCTCCACGAATGCGTCGAGGTCGGAATGAATTCGGCGATCGTCAACGCCTCGAAGATCCTGCCGCTCAATCGATTCAATGAGCACGAGATCGACGTCGCGCTCGAACTGATCTACGACAAACGCAAGTTCGAAGGCGACATCTGCACGTACGACC
>JAKOSS010000688.1 GCA_029777145.1 Acidobacteriota bacterium
GAGATCCGCGGCGATTACTGGAACGTCGTCGGGTTGCCGGTGAATCTCGTTTATGAGCTTGCGTCGAAGTTCGACCAGGGATCGGACGCCTGAATCGAGGAAGCGGCTAGAACAGCGACCGCGAAAGAACGCGAAAAGACGCGAAAAAAAGCTTCCAAGCGGCCTGAATTGGCTGCGCCATCAACCCGAACATGCGTTTGATACGACGGTTTTGTGATTGGCGCCGATCCGCGAAGATTCATAAACCATGATCACTGTCGCGCGATCCGAACAAGAAAAGCGGGCTCGGTCGGCCCGCTTTTCAATTTCTGAATCGATTGCCGGTTATAGCAGCCGGTCGACGACCTTCGAGATCGTGATCGACAGATCGTTTTCCTGATCGATGCCCGAGAACGTTTCGCCCGATTTCGATCCGTTCTTGTCGAGCACGACGAACGACGGTAGCTGATCGACAGCATACTTCTTGAGCGTCGCCACGCCGTCACCGTCACGAAGGATCTCGGCCGTCAGGCGATTCTTCGTCGCGAACGCCTTCAACTGTGCATCCGTCGCATAGTTCCTTGATTTCGGATTCGTCGAATCCGTCGCGATGAAGTACACGACAACGTTTCGACCGGCGTACTTGCGCTGCAGTTTGCTCGTGATCGCCACTTGGTCCGCGGACAGCGGCACCCAGCTGGCGCCGATCGCGAGAATCACGACCTTTCCTTTCTGACCCTGAAGATCGACCGATCCGCCGTTGACCGACGTCAGCGTCTGTGCCGATGCCGACACTGCAAGGACGATCGCAACCGTAATAACCGGAATGATTTTCGTTAGGCTTTTCATCATGTTCATGCGAGTTTCAACTCGGAAACTCACTGCATTTGATGCAAGTTTGATTCCAAATTACTGTCCGGATTACGAACCTTGGTTGACGATCACGTTGTCGATCAGCCGGACATCGCCGAAACGCGCCGCAACCGCAATCATTACGGCCTTGTCACCGATCTTGTCGACGGGTTCGAGTTTTTCCGAATCGACGACGGCGATGTATTCGATCTGGGCTTCGGGTTCCGCGGCGAGGTTGCGGCGCACGATTTCGTGAAGATTCGCGGCATTTCGTTCGCCGTCTCGAACGGCGATCTTCGCCTCGCGCAATCCCTTGTAAATGACAGCCGCCTTCGCGCGGTGTTCGGGCGTCAGACGTTCATTGCGCGACGACATCGCGAGTCCCGATTCTTCGCGAACGGTCGGAAGAACGACGATCTCGGTATCGAAGCCGAGATCCTGCGCAAGACGAGAAATGACCGCGACCTGCTGCGCGTCCTTCTGTCCGAAAAAGGCGAAATCCGGCCGGATCGTGTTGAAAAGGATCGTGACGATCGTTGCGACGCCCCGAAAATGCCCGGGCCGCGACGCGCCTTCGAGACTTTCCGTCAAACCCTCGACATAAACGTAGGTCGAGAAATTCGGCGGGTAGATCTCTTCGACGTCGGGCGCGAAGATGTAGTCGATCTGATAGTCCGCCAGCAACGAGGCGTCGTGGGTGATATCCCGCGGATATTTGTCGAAGTCCTTTTGCTCGTTGAATTGGGTCGGATTGACGAAGATCGAAACGATAACGACGTCCGACATCTGACGCGCTTCACGCACGAGAGCGAGATGCCCCGCGTGGAGCGCCCCCATCGTCGGGACGAATCCCACGGTCTTTCCCTCGCGCCGGAGCTTGCGGGCCAGGGATGACATGCGTTGTCGGCGGTTGATGATTTCCATTGACTCAGCCGGGATGTCGGTCGGACGAACTGGAATCGGAACTGCGTTGACGTCCCTAAGTTATCACGTTCTATTTGTTCAAGATAGCTTCGAGCTCGCTTTTTGTGTCGGCGGTCAGGCCGTACGATTCCTTGTCGCTCGGATACTCACCTGACTTGACGTCGCTCGACCAGGCCTGGATCGCGTCGGTCATGACCTGCCGGATATCGGCGTACTGGCGGACGAAACGCGGGAGCCGCCCGAATGTCATGCCGACCAGATCATGCAGGACGAGGACCTGAATATCGCATTCGGCGCCGGCACCGATGCCGATCGTCGAGATCTCGAGCTTTTCCGTGATCATCTGCGCCACTTCCCGCGGAACCAGTTCCAAAACGATCGCGAACGCGCCCGCTTCTTCGAGCATCTGGGCGTCTTCGATCAATCGCTGCGCTTGGTCCGCCGTCCGCCCCTGAACACGGTAACCGCCCATTTTGTAAACGGACTGCGGCGTCAAACCGATATGCGCGCAGACCGGGATCTCTTCATCGACGAGCCGCTTGACGAGATCGACGCGATTGCGTCCGCCTTCGAGTTTGACCGCTTCGGCGCCGCCGTATTTCATCAATCTCAGCGCGTTGCGGACGGTTTCGTCGGGGTTGACGTGATAGGTTCCGTACGGCAGATCGGCGATGACCATCGCGCGTTCGGTCGCGCGTTTGACGGCGATGCAGGCGGAAGTGATCTCGTCGAGGCTGACCGGGATCGTGTTTCCGTATCCGTGGATGACGTTGCCGATGCTGTCGCCGACGAGGATGATGTCGACGCCGGCTTCATCGACGATCCTCGCCGTCGGGTAATCGTACGCGGTCAAACAGACGAGCTTTTCGCCCTTTTCCTTCGCTGTCCGGATCGCCGGCAAATAGACTTTTTCGGGTTTGTCAGGTTGTAGATAAGCCATTTCGATTTGGGAATTCGGATTTGGGATTGCGGATTTCGTTTGCAGATTTCAGCGGCCGGGATCTCGAATTCCACGGACGACGGCCAATCCGAAATCCCACATCCTCAATCCCAAATGTCACGTCATTGTCTTTAGAAATACCTTCATTTCGTCGTCTTCGATCACGATGTTGGTGTTCGGGCTCCAGCGCCGGACTTCCGACGGGTCGGCGACATCGGCGAGCAGTTCGACGATGGTCTTGTGCTGTCCGGGATGAACGGCGTGCGGTGCGATCTCGGCCAGCGGGACCAGGACGAAACGCCGGAGATGCATCTGCGGATGCGGGATCGTCACCAGCTCGGTGTGCATTTCGAGACCGTCAAAAAGAAGCAGATCGAGATCGACCGATCGGGGTTTCTGCAGGAATTTGTCCTTTCGTCCGAGCAGATATTCGATCCGCAGCATCCGCGTCATGATCTGCGAAGGAGTGATCCCCGAAATATGGATCTCCGCCGCCATGTTCAGGTACGGTTCGTGATCGGCGACCCCGACGGGTTCGGTCTCGTAGATACCCGAAAGCTTCTGAACGCAGAATCCGGCCTCCATCAAGCCGCGCACCGCGAGCAAAAGATTCCCCGCGCGATCGCCGAGATTCGATCCGAGTCCGATGTAAGCTGTTATTGTTTCAGAGTCCACGACTCCCTCTTAAACTGCTTATTTCCTTTGGTTTCGAATGATTGATAAAGACACAGAAACATTACTCAAAAGCGGCGCAAAATACAAATCATTTGCCCTGCGAGCGCTTCACGGTATCGACGAACGGCTGCGATCCCTTGCGCAGTTTTCGCTCGAATGTTGTCGGATCGACCTCGAACAGCCCGAACTTTTGGGTGTAGCCTTCCGCCCACTCGAAATTATCCAAAAGCGACCAATAATAATACCCACGCACATCGTATCCATCGCGGATCGCCTTCGAGACCGAATACAGCGAACGGCTGATGTATTCGCCGCGGCGGTCGTCGCGGGCGTCGGCGATGCCGTTCTCGGTGATGATGATCGGACGCTTCAATGACGCGGCGTCGTCGATCGCCCGATAGATCCCTTCCGGATAGATCGTGTACGGCATGTCGGTCATCAGTTCGCCGGGCACGGGAAGGCTCGTCGTCGCCTTCTTGAAATCGATGTCGAATCTGTAGGCGTAATGCGAATAGTAATTGATGCCGATGAAGTCGAGAGTTCGCGGCGCCTCCGGATCGTCGTATTTGACGTCGGCCTCGAACGGGACGTAGAACCTCATCCGGCCGTTGCGGAAGAACCCGAGGACCGACTCGTTGAAACTGTTCGATGAAACGCGCGCGATCGCCCAGTCGCCTAGGTGCCAGCGACGCGCCGGTTCGAACTGAAAGATGCTCGTCGCCAGCCCGATCTCGGATTTTCGGTCATTTTCGCCGGCCTGCGATTCGATCTGCTTCAGTTCGCGGTACACGCGTGTGTGGGCGATCAGGAGGTTCTTCAGGACCTCGCCGGCGAGTTTCGGATCCGGTTTCCCGGGCGGGAACGCGGTGTTGAAATAGCCGGACGTGACAAACACGTTCGGTTCGTTGACGGTTACCCAGTATTTGACGCGGTCCCGATACCGCGCGAAGACGAGCTTTGCAAAATCGACGAAGTAGGCAACGTTTTCTTCCTTCTCGAATGCGCCGAGGCGCTCGAACCAGAGCGGATGCGTGAAATGATGGAGCGTGATCATCGGTTCGATGCCGTTCGCTTTCAGATCGTCGATCAGTTCGTCGTAATGTCTCAGCGCCGCTTCGTCGATCTTCCCGTGTTCGGGCTCGATCCGGTTCCACGCGAGCGAGAAGCGGTATGAATTGACGCCGATCTCCTTCATCAGCCGAACGTCGTCCTTCGAGCGGTTCCAGCCGTCGACGGCTTTCGAGGCATTCGAACCGTCCTTGATCCTTCCGGGCTGCTTTTCCCACTCGCCCCAGTTCGTGTTCTCGTTCCCGCCCTCGATCTGATGCGCCGCCGTCGCGGTTCCCCAAATAAAGTCCTTCGGGAAGCTGACGTCGTTGGTGTCGATCTTCGACCAGTCCCAGCTCGTCTGCGGATGCTTTGCGGCGAGATAGCCGATCGTCGCCGAGTACGCGACGCCGAGGAAGATGAGGACGAAAAGGGTGTATTTAAGCCGTTTGCCCATAACAATTTCAATCTAGCCGCCCGCGACCGATCGCGTGCATCGCGATCCGTCCGAGCGCCTTCACGAAGCCGTCGAACGTCGCGAAGCGTTTGTCGCCGGTGAATCCCTTCGCGTACCGGTAGTAGATCTGCTGCGCGATGACGGCGATCTTGAACGTGCCGAAAACGTAGTAGAACAGCATGTTCGAGACGTCGCGGCCGGAATGCTCGGCATACATCGCGACGATCTCGGAGCGCCTAATGTTCTCCATCAGCACGCGCGGGTTGAACGGCATCGACAGCAGTTCCGGCCCGACTTCCTTCGACATCCAGTAGCCGAGCGTCGTGCCGAGGTCCATCAGCGGCTCGCCGATCGTCGCCATTTCCCAGTCGAGCACGGCCGTGATCTCGGTGATGTTCTCCTGCCGCAGCATGACGTTGTCGAACTTGTAGTCGTTATGGACGAGCGTCGCGCCGGTCGATTCGGGGACGTTCTCACCGATCCATTCGATCGCTGCCTCAAGTTCATGATGGTCGTGCGTCTTTGCGTTGAAATAGCGCTTCGTCCAGCCTTCGACCTGTCGCACGACATATCCTTCGGGATTTCCGAGATCTCCGAGGCCGATCGCCTCGTAATCGAGCGCGTGCAGATCAGCGAGGTTGCGGACGAACGAATCGCAGACCGCGTACTGAAGATCGATCGATTCCTCAAGAAATTCCGGCGATTTGCCGCGGATGATCAAACCCTCGCGCCGTTCCATCAAATAGAATTCCGAGCCGATGACCGATTCGTCGTCGCAGTAAATTAGCGGCTTCGGAGCCGGAACGTAAACGGCGCTCAGCTTTGAAAGGACGTTGAATTCGCGCGACATGTCGTGCGCCGACTTGACCTGATTGCCGAACGGCGGGCGACGGAGGACGTATTCGGCATCGCCGAGACGCACGCAGTACGTCAGATTCGAGCTTCCTGCAGGGAACTGAGTGATCTCGATTCCGTCGGCGCCGATCTGTAACCCGGTTCTGAGGAATTCGGCCAACCGTGCGGCGTCCAGTTCTTCGCCTTTTCGGATCGTTTGCGTGTCTTTGTTACTCATCGTCGCGATAGGCAAATTATTTCGCCAAAGCGTGTAAATTGCAAAATCGAGCCAAATCGTGCGGGCGATTGAATCTCGGCCGAAACGGTACGACAATGAACCCATGAACTTCGAATACTCGCCGAAATCGCTCGAACTTCAGGAAAAGCTGCGCTCGTTCATGGACGAACACATCTTTCCAAACGAGAAGGCGTACCACGACGAGATCGCTGCCGGCGATCGTTGGGCGACGCTCGATCTGATCGAACGGTTGAAAGTGAATGCGCGTGAAGCCGGGTTGTGGAATCTCTTTCTTCCCGAGGTTTCCGGATTGACGAATCTCGAGTACGCGCCGCTTGCCGAGATCATGGGACGTGTCTTCTGGGCGTCGGAAGTTTTCAATTGCTCGGCGCCGGATACGGGAAACATGGAAGTGCTCGAGCGATACGGCACGCCGGAACAAAAAGCGACATGGCTCAAACCGCTGCTTGAGGGCACGATCCGATCGTGTTTCGCGATGACTGAGCCGGAGGTCGCGTCGTCGGATGCGACGAACATCTGCGCGTCGATCGTGCGCGATCGCGGCGACTACATTGTGAATGGTCGGAAATGGTGGTCGACAGGCGCGGGCGACAGCCGTTGCAGGCTCGCGATCTTCATGGGAAAGACCGATCCGGAAGGACCGAAGCATCTGCAGCAGTCGATGATCCTCGTCCCGATGGACGCGCCGGGCGTGAAAGTCGAACGAAATCTGCAAGTGTTCGGCTTCGACGACGC
>JAKOSS010000689.1 GCA_029777145.1 Acidobacteriota bacterium
CCGCGTACCCCTTTTTGAAATCGTCCGTGATCCAGGTTCCGCCGCCGTCTCCGCGCGGCGCTACCGAACATTCTTCGATGACGGATTCGAAGACGCGGTCGATCGAGAACGTGAACGACGTCTTCTTGAACTCGCGGCGAAGGCTGCGCGGGATCCGAAGATCTTCGAATTCAAGGATCGCGCGTTTTTCCGGACAAAACCACGGCAATGGCAGACCGTCGATGTGCCACGGAAAGATCCCGTGCCGATAAGCGGCGCGTAGATTCGCAACCGTCATTTCGCCTCCGAAGCCGATGATGTCGCGGGCGTTGTAATAGTAATCGCCGAACAGAACCCATTCGCTGAACTGATGGCTTCGCGGATTCGGAAAGACGATCTCGGACATTTTCGGAACTATTCAGGCGGTGATTTGTGAAATGACGATATCAAATCGCGGAGGCAAAATAAATGACAAGCGCACTCAAGAATCTATTCACTAACCGCGTCGGTCAGCATCTCGTTCTCGTGAACCTCATCGCCATTACGTTTTTCGGTTCGACCAACCGGGCGTTCAGTCCGATCGGTGATCTGACGTTCTTGATCAACCTCCCTGCCCGCGTTGTACTCGAGATTTTTTATGTAGTGACAGCGTCAAATCGTTCTTTGATGAGTTTCCAGCCCCGTTATCCACTCGATTTATTGCTGATGATCGTCATTCAATGGCTCGTCGTTGGAGTATGCGCGACGTTGCTTGCCGATTGGATTCGCAGCCGATCAAAGGCCTTCGTAGATCGAAAGGAATTCGCGCGCGATCTCGCGCGGGAGCAACGACTTCCCGAGCGCGAGATTCGCGGTACTGATTTCCGAACGCAGGTTCCGGTCCTCGATCAGCGTGATGATCTTGGCGGCGATCTCTCCGGGTTCCTGCGATGTGAAAAGGCAATTGACGCCCTCGGCGAGGTAATCGCCCGCCGCGCGGACCGTGGTCGTGACGATCGGAAGTCCGACGGCGACCGCCTTGAACAGAACATTCGGAAACCCTTCCGGATGGCGGGTCGGGAACACGAAGACGTCGGCGTCGAAGAAATGTTCCGTTACGTCTGATTCGGGAATGTAGCCCGTAAACCTCACGACGCTTTCAAGAGCGAGATCTTTCGCCAGTAATTCCGCCTCAGCCCGCGTCTCGCCGTCACCGACGGCAAAAAACTCGAAATCGAACCCTCGATCACGAACGATCGCGCACGCTCGGATAGACTCGAGCAAACCCTTCGCCGGAATGAACCGCGAGACGAACAGCAGTTTGAATCGGTCGCCCGGTTCCTTTTGCGGCCGGATGAAATCCTCAGCAAGGTGCTCGTGGATCGTGACGGCGTTTTTGACGAAGCTGAACTTGCGTTCGTCGAAGCCGAGCCGGACGAAATTCGCGAGTTCCTCGCGGGTGTGAACGCCGAAGCCGTCGACGCGTCGCTGAAGATAACGGATCAAAGCCCGAACGACAAAGTTTGCGTCCTCGAACCGCTCCGCTTCCGATCCGTGCAGCTTTAGAAATATCTTCGCGCGGCCGGGACGCATTCGCCAGATCGAGTACGAATCGCGAAGGATCGTTTTCAGATCGAACGCGGTATTCAGATGGATCACATCGAAGTCGTTCTTTTGAACTAGTCTCCGAAAACGAGCGGCGGTCGAAAGGACGCGTCGGATGCGTTCGGTCAGTGGCGTCGGTTTGTCCTTGTCGCCGTAAACGTAGACCTCTTCGGTGACGTTCGCGCCGAGTTCGCGCAATGCATCGACGAACGGCGGCTCGCTCGAGATCGGCCCGCCCCACGAGTCTTTGCTCGGCATTCCAACGAGGATCTTCATTTGCTGATTCGTTCGTAAAGAGCCTTGAGCGCCGCGATATGGGCGGCGATGCTGTAATTCTTTTCGGCGAAGTCTTGGGCACATTCCGCCAGCTCGCAGCGCCGCGCTTCATCCTGCAAAAGTCCCGACAACTTGTCCGCCAGATCTTCCGGGTCACCGGTTTTGAACATTTCGGCGCATCGCCCGCCATCAGAGACCTCAAACAACGGCTCGATGTCAGACAGGACGAGAGGCAGACCGACGAGCATCGCTTCCGAAACCGCGATCGGTAGTCCCTCGCGCCATGACGAGAGGACGAACATGTCGAGCGCCGCAAGAACGTCGGCGATGTCGCTCCGGCCTCCGAGAAAGTGTACGCGGTCGGCAATGCCGTTCTCGAGACAGAGGTTCAGGCAGTCCGCAAACTTGTCCTCGGCGCCATCCTCGATCTTGCCCGCGAAGACCATGTTGACGTTCGGATGTTTTTCGAAGACCGTCGGCAGCGCGCGGCACACCGTCAGTTGATCTTTGCGTGGTTCGCTGTAGAAATTGCCGACCATTCCGATCAAGCGGGTCTCGGGTCTGAGTTCGAGTTCCTTTTTCAAGTCCTTGCCGGACGGCTTGAGGCGCGCCGGATCGGCACCGTTTCGAATGACCGTGAAGTTGGAAACGTTGAGCCGGTCCGAATCGGCATGAATGCGTTTGAGGGCGTCGCTGACGACGACGTTTGCGTGCATTCGCGGGATCAGGAACCGCAGTGCGCGGCGGTTCTTCCAGTCGAAAACAGTCCCGCCGTGAAAACTGAGCACCCGGCGAACCTTTTTCAGCCCGCGTGCTGCGAGATAGAGATGAAGGCCCTCAACCGCCTGATGGCCGTGGACAATATCGATGCGTCGTTCCTTGATGATCTTCCGGAGCTGGGAAGCAAGATAGAGATCGACCGGAAACTTTCGGCTCATCCTGACAAAATCGACTCCGGATTCGCGAAACTCCTCCTCGAGCACGCCGCCCTGCGCCGTAACGAACGTCACGTCGAGGCCGAAATCGCGGGCGTTACGGCAAATGTCGAGAACTTCGGTCTCAGCACCGCCGCGATTCGTCGTATCGAGAAAATGAAGAACCTTCATACCGAGTTCGGATCTGCGATTTGTGATTGCGGATTTTGGCCGGCAACTGTGAATTCGGTCGTCGCGTGCTTTTCCGCTAAACTAACCTCGTGTCCGAGGTAACGGTCTTAGTTCCGAGTTACAATCACGCGCGATACGTCGAACGCACGCTGCGTTCGATCTTCGCTCAAAAACCGGCTCCGAAGAACCTGATTGTAATTGACGACGGTTCAAAAGACGAATCAGTCGCCGTCCTCGAACGGACGCTGAAAGACTGTCCGTTTGCCTCCGAATTGATCGTCCGCGAGAACCGCGGACTGTGCGCGACACTTAATGAAGCGCTCGCCAAAGTCGAAACCGGGTACTTCGCGTACATCAGTTCCGACGATCTCTGGCTTCCGGAATTTCTCGATCGCCGGGTGCAGCTGTTGGAGTCGCGGCCGAATGCGGTGCTCGCGTACGGCTATTCATTCTTGATAGACGACGATGACGCGATCGTCGGTGCAACCTCAGACTGGGCCGAATATTCGGACGGCGACGTTCTGCAGATGCTGCTATTTCCCGTGATTCCTGCAAGTGCGTCGGTCCTTTATAGAACTGCGTTCCTAAAAGAAACTGGCTGGAACGAAGATGCGGTCCTCGAGGACTACGAGCTGTACCTGAAACTTGCGGCACGGGGCGAATTCGCGCTTGACGCCGGCGCTCCGCTTTCGGCCTGGCGGATCCATGGCACGAACACCAGCGGCGATTTCCCGCTGATGATGGAAGAGTGGCTGGCGGCGCAGCGCCGGACGCAGGCAGAAACCGGACTGACCGATGCAGAACTCGACGACATCCAGACGCAGATCAAGTTCCGTTGCGTCGCCGATTTCGTCAGGCGCGGGCATCGTGCCGAGGCTTGGAAGATGTTTCTCGAGAATCGCGGAGCAGGATCGTTGACGTCAAAACTGAAGATGCTCGCCCGATTCGGGATCCCGAAAGCGGGCTACGAAATGCGGCGCAGGACGACGGCGAAACAAAGCCGCAGGCGATTCGGGACGATTGCGACCGGGAGTGCCGAATAGCTATACTTGCTCGGACCCGTAAACCATTGGCAAACGAGAACATAACCAAAATCGAACCGAGCCGCGCCTGGCTCGGACTCGGACTCGGCGATCTTTGGAAGTATCGCGAGCTGCTCTACTTCCTCACCTGGCGCGACGTCAAGGTGCGTTACAAGCAGACCGCGATCGGCGTCTTTTGGGCCGTTTTGCAGCCGGCGCTGACGACGATCATTTTCGCCGTTGTTTTCAGTCAGGTCGCGCGGTTTGAATCGAAGGCCGTGCCGTATCCGCTTTATGTGTTGAGCGGCATGTTGCCGTGGCTCTTTGTTTACAACGCGATCACGTTCGGTGCGAACAGTCTTGTCGGAAATACGAATCTCGTGACGAAGGTCTATTTTCCGAGATTGATCGTGCCGCTGGCGGCCGTACTCGCGGGTTTGATCGATCTTGCTCTCGGGTTCCTGATCCTCGTCGTGGTCATGATCATCTACGGCGTCGGACTGACCACGCAGATCGCGCTCACGCCGGTCTTTATCCTGCTCGCGGTTCTCGTCGCGCTCGCGTTCGGAACTCTCTTTTCGGCGCTCAACGTGCGGTTTCGAGATGTGAAGTTCGCGCTTCCGTTCATCCTTCAGGTCTGGATGTTCGTCTCGCCGATCTTCTATCCGCTCGATATTCTCTCGGAACGCGCGCGATTCGTCATCGCGCTCAACCCGCTGACCGGAATACTTCACGGATTCCGCGCGTCGCTGTTCGGCGAACCGTTCGATCCGCAGGTGATCGCGATCTCGCTCGTCGGAACGCTGTTGCTGATGATCTTTTCGCTGTTCGTTTTCAGGAACATGGAGGATTCGTTCGCGGACGAGATCTAGAATGCGCGTCATCAAAGCCGAAAATCTCGCAAAGCTCTACCGCCTCGGCGGAACGCGCCACAATTCCCTGCGCGACACGCTCATGGAAATGTTCAGGTTCAAACGTGGCGAGCGCAACGAACTCTGGGCGCTCGACGACGTCAGTTTTGAGGTCGAGGACGGCGTGACGCTCGGGATCATCGGCCGCAACGGCGCCGGAAAATCGACTCTCCTCAAAATACTCTCGCGGATCACGAAACCGACGCGCGGAACGGCCGAGATCCGCGGGCGCGTCGGAAGTTTGCTCGAAGTCGGACCCGGATTTCACAACGAACTTTCGGGCCGCGAGAACCTCTATCTCAGCGGCGCGATCCTCGGCATGACGCGCGCCGAGATCCAGTCGAAATTTGACGAGATCGTCGCCTTTTCCGAGATCGAGAAGTTCATCGACACGCCCGTCAAACACTACTCGTCGGGAATGTATATGCGACTCGCGTTTGCCGTTGCGTCGCATCTCGAACCCGACATCCTGATCGTCGACGAAGTGCTCGCCGTCGGCGACACGGCGTTTCAGAAGAAGTGCCTGACGAAAATGCGTGACGTCGGAAAGACCGGTCGGACGGTGCTCTTCGTTTCGCACGACATGCAGGCGATCAACCGTCTTTGCGAACGGACGATCTGGTTCGAGGACGGCAAGATCGAACAGGACGGCGAGACGAGTTCGGTCGTCGGCGCTTACCTTCATGAGCAGTCGCTGACCGGCGCCGAGCGGAACTGGGAACCCGAAACCGCGCCGGGAAACGAGCACGCTCGCCTGCGCCGGATCCGCGTCAGCGACGAAAACGGTACGAGAATCTCGGCGATTGACATCCGGCGGCCGGTCTGGGTCGAGATGACCTTCGACGCGATGCAGGACAAAAAGGTCCTGATCCCGAATCTCCACTTTTACAACGATCAGGGAGTTTGTCTTTTCGTCTCGCACGACTGGAGCGACGAATGGCGTCGGACGCCGCGGCGGCAAGGGACTTACGTCGCGCGGATGAAGATCCCGGGGAATTTTCTGGCTGAAGGCAGTGTCTTCGTGACCGCCGCCGTTACGACATACGAGC
>JAKOSS010000690.1 GCA_029777145.1 Acidobacteriota bacterium
GTCGAGACCTTGTCGCCGTTCGACCAATTCTCCGAGCAGAACTCGCGATTTCTCGTCTTCTCCTTCATTTTGTCCTGCGCGGACGCCTCGGGCCCGCCGAGAACGAATGTCAGAGCGACGACTACAAATGCAGTGATTTTGACTAATTTTTCCACAATGATGCCTCCGAAAGTAGTTGTTGGTTTGTGTGCTGTGAGAGATACACCGTGCCGGAGGCATTTGTGACAAACAAAAAGCGGGGCCGAAACCCCGCCATGTTTCTCGTTGCGCCGAAATCAAACCCGAACGGCTTCGACGATCTGCAACGGCTGCGTCAGATGAATATCCGCGAGTTTGAATCCGGAGCGTTCGAAGATCTCCGCGAACTCGCTCGCCGTGCGCTCGCGCCCGCCGGTCATCACGAGCATATTCAGATCCATGATCTTGCTCAGCGACGGCTGGTTGCCGTCCTCTTCGATCAACGTCTCGACGACCAGAAGTTTCGATCCGCTCGGTGCCGATTTCGCCAGATTGCTCAGGATCTCGACGCACTGCTCGTCGTTCCAGTCGTGAAGAATGAACTTCATCAGGTAGACGTCTGCGACGACCGGGATCGCCTTGAAAAAATCGCCGGCGACCGTTTCGGTACGATCCGAGAGCCCTTCGGCGCCGAACACGTTTCCTTCGACGACCTGCGGCTGATCGAACAGTATTCCGCGCGCATCCGGATTTTGTTGCAGAACCTTAGCCAACAGGATCCCGTGCCCGCCGGCAATGTCGGCGATCGTGCCTGCCGCGCTGAAATCGTAGCTCGACGAGATCGCGTGGGCGACGGCCGCGCTGAAGCTCGTCATCGATCGGTCAAAGACGCGCGCCGCGTCGATGTTCTGCGCGAGATAAGGAAAGACCGGCATTCCGAACGTGAAATCGAACGCGATCTCGCCGGTCGTGACGCTTTGCTGCATGTTTCCGTGCGAATTCCAGTGGGCCGGATCGCCCATCATGTGAAACGCCGCCTGCATCGATTGCGGATGATCAGACCTCAGAAACTCGCCAAGGTCGGCGTTCGAGAACCTGCCGTTTTCGTCCTTCGACATGATCCCGAGACTGGCCAGGGCGCGGAGCAGCCGGTAGAGCGACGGTTCGTGCGTTCCTGTCGCGACGGCGAGCTCGGCCGGCGTCTTGGGACCGTCGGCAACGAGATCCGCGAGTTTCAGTCGTGCCGAAACGGCTACGGCCTGCGAGACGATGTAGCCCATCGCCATATTCATCAGTTTTGCCTCGGGCGGCAGTTCATGCCGTGCGGGGGTGGTTGCTTCCATTTAATTTCTCCTTTAGGAATTCCCGGTCGGTTGGCGAACCGCCATTCGACCGTCCAATATATTTACGCGCAGTTCGTGTCCCGATAGTATCAATACCGAATACAGGCCTTGCGAATGTGCTAACCTTATAGGACTCTCTCCGATCTATCAACAAGATGAGAACCAGACTGCTATTGTTTTTCGCAATCTTGTCGATCTCAGTGTCCGCTCAGGCGGTTTGGGACGGAAGCCTGGATTCAAAGGTCAGGTTCTATCAAACCACCGACTTCGGGATCGTTTTGGCGGCCAGCGACAATTCGCTTTACGCTTTCGATTCGCAAACCGGCGAGCGCCTTTGGCGGCGCAAACACAAGGGTCTCGACGAGACTTCGATCACTCCGGTCCCGTCGACCGATCTCGTGCTCGTGTCGACCGACGAGGGCGACAAATCGCGCGTCGAGGCGATCGATCTGCTGTCGGGAGAACGGATCTGGCGTTCCGACAAGGTGAAAGGCGACGTCATGCAGCTCGCCGTCGATCCGGACGCCGACCTGCTCGCGATAGTGCTCGTCAAGAAAGCCGGCGGAAAGGTCGGGAACGAACTCAAACGAGAGCCGGTGATCCACGCTCTGCGTCTTTCGGACGGCGAGGAGATCTGGAAAAAGCAGCTCGATTCTGACGTCGAAATGATGCCGACGCGGTTCGATTCGGACAAGGACGTCCCGTTCACGCTCGACAATTACCGTCCGCCGCTGATCCTTGACGGCCGTGTTTACGTCTTTTACGAAGGCATCACGGCGTTTGATGTGAAGGACGGCGACCAAGTGCTGCGCGAGGACTTCAAAGTGAACGAGAGCGGGCTCGCGCTGACCGAGGCCGATCCGATCCTTGACGAACGCCTCGTTTACTTTGCGGGACGCGGAAAGGTCCGCGCGGTCAACCGGCAGTCGCTGAAAGTCGAATGGGAAGCGAAAGACGTTGGCAATGCGTCAGAATTCGCGTTGATCGGAAACACGCTTTACGTCCGCACGGGCGGCGAATTCACGCGGCTCAAGGACGGCGAAACCGAAAAGAAGGGCCCGTTCGGCGTTTCGGCCATCGATACTCGCAACGGCAAAGTTCTCTGGCGTTTCAAGGGTGCTGACAAGGGAATGACGAACTTCGTGTTCCCCAACGCACAAACGGTGATGTTCGCCGACAAGGACGACATCTTCGCGCTCGACACGAAGAGCGGGCGCAAGATCGTTTCGTACGATCACGACATCGACCAGGCGCAATTCGCGCTCCTTAACGAGACGGGAAGCGTCGTCATCGGCGGTCGCGACGAGATCGCCGCATTCCGCGTTCCGTCGCCGCGCTATGAGACGAGTTTGCCGAGATCGGCCGGTCGCACCGCGTTCACGAATTCCTTCGATTCGGATCAGGCTCTGTGGCGCGTCAAGCACAAGCCGCCCGGTCGCGGAGTGCTTCGGATCGTGACGGGAATCGCGTTGCGTGCCGCCGCGATCTATTTCCGTTACGGGAGCCTTGGTTCGAGCGCGATCAACATCGCCCGCGGCGCGGGAACGGCACGTTCGCTGCTCAACCTGCGATGGTCGGGGCTCAAAGCCCGGTTCGGATCGTTCGGACTCACGACTCTCGCCTCGAACGCCGCTGAAAATTATGTTTCGAATCGCTTGACGGTCTTTGGGATCGCCGCCCGAACCGCGAATCTGTCGAACCGCATTTCCGGACTCCAGATCCGCCGGACGGCGTTGCTGGGACGCGTCGTTCCGTCACGCGCGGATGTTCAGGAAAGCTTCGTCGACCGTTTCGATCCGGTCCGGCGCGTCGAGAAATTGTCGGACCTGCTGCTTCGACGAAAACGGCTGGCGGATATTCGCGGCAATTATATGTACTACTACACCGATCTGCCGGCGCCGTTTGATCGCAAGGGTTTGGTCGGTGTCAATATTCACACCGGGCGCGACGAACGCTTTGTCCTCGTCGGCGATCCTGATCCGAGGTTTCTGACGGATGAAACTGTCGGTTATCTTTTTTCCGCTGACGGCAATCGATTGAGCGGATTCGAGATCATGCAGCGTTAGTTAATTGTTCACAAATATGAAGATCAGATTCATTTCACTGCTTTGTGTGCTGTTGTTCGCCGGCGTGTTGTTCGGGCAGAAGACGAAGCCGGCGACAAATCCGGAAATCAGCAAGATGATCGCCGAGGTTTCGGCGAAGAACATCGAGGCGTCGATCCGCAAACTCGTGTCATTTGGAACGCGGAATACGCTTTCGGATCAGAACGATCCGAACCGCGGGATCGGCGCGGCACGCGACTGGATCTTCGGCGAGTTCCAGAAGATCTCGGCTGATTGCGGCGGTTGCCTGACCGTCGAAAAGCAAACATTTTTGCAGCCGAAGGCGCCGCGTGTCCCGGAACCGACGTATCTGACCAACGTCGTCGCGACACTTAAGGGCACAACCGATCCGTCGCGCGTTTACGTTGTTTCGGGCCACTACGATTCGATGTGCAGTTCGCCGACCGACGCCAAGTGCGACGCTCCGGGCGCGAATGACGATGCCTCGGGAACGGCAGCCGTGATCGAGCTCGCGCGTGTCATGAGCAAGCGGAAATTCGACGCGACGATCATCTTCATGACGGTTCCGGGCGAGGAACAGGGCCTGCTCGGCGCGACTCATTTCGCCGAGGAAGCAAAGAAGTCAGGCATGAATATCGAGGCGATGTTCACGAACGACATCATCGGCGGCGTCCTAAGTCAGAAGAACTCGCCTGACCGCAACAAGGTCCGTGTCTTTGCCGAAGGCGTGCCGTCGAACGAGACCGACCAGCAGGCGGCGACCCGGCGCAGCGTCGGCGGTGAGAACGACTCGCCGTCGCGGCAGCTCGGACGCTACATCAAGGAAGAATCCGACAAGTATTTGAAGAACTTCAGCGCGTGGATCATTTACAGGCGTGATCGATACGGACGCGGCGGCGATCACATTCCATTCCTCGAACGCGGATTCCCGGCGGTCAGGTTCACGGAACCGAACGAAGACTACACGCACCAGCATCAGAACGTCCGGACGGAGAACGGTACCTTCTATGGTGATACACCGGAATTTGTCGACTTCGGATACGTCGCGAACGTCGCCCGCGTGAATCTGATCTCGCTGGCGTCGCTCGCGAACGCACCTGCCAAACCCAAGGGCGTCGGGATTTCGACCGGACGCCTGACAAACGACACCGATCTCAAGTGGGACCCGAACACGGATGCGGATCTTGCCGGGTACGAGATCGTATGGCGCGACACGACAAGTCCGACGTGGACGAACTCGAAATCGGTCGGGAACGTTACATCGTTCACGATGAAAGGCATGTCGAAAGACAATTATTTCTTCGGTGTCCGCGCCGTCGATAGATCCGGAAACAAAAGCCCGGTCGTCTATCCGAGACCGACAAGATAATTTGGGAATTGGGATTTGGGAAAGCATAGATTCCAACGATTCCATGAATTCCAAGATTCCACTGAATTTCGAGACAGGAATTCCCGAGCCTTAACCGCAGAGACACGGTAATTTGGGATTTCGGAATTCGGAATTCGTATTTGGGATTTGGGATTTGGGATTTGGGAATTGGGATTTTGGACCAAGGACTACCGTCTACTGACTACCGTCTACTGTCTACCGACTACCGACTACTGTCTACTGTCTACTGTCTACTGTCTACTGAAAAATGATAAAACGTATAAGTGCATCGGTGATCTTCATCGCGGTTCTGGCGCTCGCGGCATTGGGCCAGAAATCCGAATTCGACCGCGAAATGAATCGGCCGGTCGAGCCCTTCCGGATCGTCGGAAACATCTATTACGTCGGCGCATCGGACGTCACGTCGTTCCTGATCACGACACCGAAGGGCCACATCCTCATCGACGCCGGATACGAAGAGACTGTTCCGCAGATCCGCGCCAATGTCGCGAAACTCGGGTTCAAGCTCGAGGACATCAAGATCCTGCTGATCAATCACGCCCATTACGACCACTGCGGCGGACTCGCGGAAATGAAGAAACTGACCGGCGCGCGTCTCTATTCGAGCGCTCCGGACAGGCCGGTCCTCGAGGACGGCGGTGTTTCGGACTTTCGTTTTGGCGGCGGCGATCCGCTTTTTACTCCGGTCAAAGTCGATGAAGTGCTGACGGACGGACAGAAGATCTCGCTCGGAGGCACGACGCTGAAGACCTATCTAACGTTCGGGCATACGAAAGGAGCGACGAGCTGGACGACCGAAACGATCGAAAACGGAAAGCGTTACAAGATCGTTTTCATGAGCAGCGTGACGACGCTCGACTATGAGTTTGTGAATAACGCGAAGTATCCGAACATCGAAAACGACTTTCGTCGGACGTACAAGACGCTTGCTTCTCTGAAACCCGACTTTTTCCTTGCGTCGCACGGCCAATTCTTCGATCTTCTCGAAAAGGCGTCGAAACTGCGCGCGGGCGCCGATCCGAATCCGTTCATCGATCCAAACGGATATCGGCAGTTCGTTGCCGAAATGTCCCAGAGCTTTGAAAAAAAGGTACGCGCCGAGAAGGCGAAGAACCTGAATTCGAAACCCCGGTAAGGAATCGCGGGAAACCTGCCGCGTTCGCGATTCGCCGAACCCGACATGAAGGCCGGGAAAAAACTTGAGTCAGGTATCGGTTTTCACCTAATATAACTTAATAAATCACGTGATTTAGCGATCATCGGTAATTCGTCTCCCCCCGGAGGATTTGTACAGTTGATGAATCGTGGAAAGAAGATCGTGCTCGCCGCGAGCACGTCCGAATCGTCCGAGTATTTGAGCAGTACCTGGCGCCAGATGCTTCTCGGAACGCTCCCCTCGCGTTATTCCCAGTTCCCGTTCTACATGATCGACGTCAACTGGCGGAACGAGGTCCGCGAAGATGGTCAGGCCGTCGCCGTTCCGAATGGCTTGCGCGTCGTCGAATCGCTTCTCCGACAAAAATTCGACCCGGACGACATCGCGGTATGTTATCCCGACCAGCTCGACCAGTTTGTTGGCGAAGACACCCGCGTTGTCGGCGTCCACGCCCACAATCCGCTCGGGATCACGTTCGCGACCGATGTTTACGTCCACTTCTACGGAAAGAAATCAGAGCCGGTCAACGCCGCCGAATTCCGTCGGCTGATCACGCACGACGCGATCCGGAAGCATAAGGATCATTTGAAGGTGATCGTCGGCGGGCCGGGCTCGTGGCAGATCGAGAAA
>JAKOSS010000691.1 GCA_029777145.1 Acidobacteriota bacterium
GATGAATTCGAGCGTTTCCTTCTCAAAAAGCGAATGCGAATAGACTTTCTTTCCGAGCTCGACCTTTTCCTCGTTGCGCCACAGGAACGACGGGTAGTAATCGTGTGCGTGCTGCTGATCGAGGTAGCCGAAGAAATAGTCGAAGCCTTTTTTGCGCGGTTCGCCGGTCGTGCCTTCGAGCCCGAGTCCCCATTTTCCGATCATCGCCGTCCGGTAACCCGCCGATTTCATCACCTCGGCGACGGTCAGATCCGACGGCCGGAGAGGAACCCGCTGGCCCTTGTCGTTGTTGTTGCCGCGGATCACGGCGTGTCCTTGATGGAACGCCGTCATGATGCTCGCGCGCGACGGTGCGCAAACCGGTGCCGACGCATAGAAGTTCGTGAATTTGATCCCGCCGGCCGCGAGCCGATCGAGATTCGGCGTCTTGATGTATTTCTGACCGAACGATCCGATGTCGCCGTAACCGAGGTCGTCGGCGTAGATCAGGATGATGTTCGGCTTGCGGCTCTGCGCGAAGGCGGCAGATGCGAGAAGCAGGATCAAAACCAGGATTCTAAACCCGCGCCGATAAGATCTTCGCCGCGGATCGACGCGGAAAACCGCGGATCTTCTTTCTGTTTGATCCGCGTCATCGGCGGCCAATTTTTCGAACGCGCAATCCAAGTCTGACAATTTACTCATAATTCTATCTTCCAAAAATCGCCTGCTCGCCAAGTACCTGGCATATCGAGCGATCGTCACGGAAATCCGCCGACCAACCTTCTGTCGTATCCGCGCGATCCGCGTCATCCGCGGCTGATCATCCCGTCACACGATCACGGGCGAACCTTTTTCTCGATCGCCCGCCCGCCGAGCACCTCAGATTACGAGAGATCGTCACGGAATTCCATGGAACAACTTCCTGTCTTATCCGCGTAATCCGCGTCATCCGCGGCTGCTCGTCCCGATCTGTTCAGCGGTCAACCTTGATCTCGATCGCCTGCTCGCCGAGCCCGGGCGCGGACGCGATCAGCCGGATCCTTCCTCGAGCGGCGTTTGCTTTGACAAGGGCGAAACAAGTTCCTTGGAAAGCGCGGCGCGACGTCGACTGATACGGCTCGTGACTGTTGAAATCGGCGCTGTCGACGGCGGCGATCCGACCCGCGCCCTCGATACTGAACGTCACAAGATCCGACGCGTCCGGAATTCTGACGCCGTTCGCATCCGTGACGGTCACCATCACGGTCGCGACGTCGTCCCAGCTGTTCGAGATCGAGTTCTTATCGACCGTGACCGACAGCTTGGCGGGTTTTCCGGCCGATCGAAGTTCGTATTCGGCGACCGCTTTTCCGGCGTTGTAACCGACGGCGCGCAGCGTTCCGGGTTCGTAATCGACCTTCCAAACGCGTGGCGAATCGTCCGCGGGCTTCGATTTTCGTCCGAGCGATTCGCCGTTGAGAAACAACTCGACCTCGTCGCAGTTGCTGTAAACCTCTACGTTTTCAGCGTGTTTTTCGCGATTCGCCGGCGACCAGTCTGAAAAAAGGACTTGCGGACGCCGCTCTTCGATCGGATTGTATCCCGGATCGGTCGGAAGTTTCGGCGTCAGCGCGACGCGCCGCGCGGCATA
>JAKOSS010000692.1 GCA_029777145.1 Acidobacteriota bacterium
GACGACGGCCAGGTCTTCAAGATCAAGGTCCACGAGATTCCCGAAGCCGATCCGTCGGCACGCGGAAAGGCTGTCGTGAACCTCGTCCAACTGTCGTCAGAGCGCAAGCTCGTGGCCGTCATGGCGGTCCGCGATTTCGAGGAAGAGATCTATCTGACGATGGTCACGAAGAACGGGATCATCAAGAAATCGCAGCTCTCGGAGTATCAGAACATTCGCGTCAACGGCATCAACGCGATCAACATCGACGAGGGCGACGAATTGCTCGACGTGATCCGTACCGACGGCAAACAGCAGATCCTGATCGCGACGCATGACGGAATGGCGGTCCGATTCAATGAAACCGACGTCCGCCCGATGGGACGCGTCGCACGCGGCGTGATCGGCGTGAATCTCCGCGCCGGCGACTTCTGCGTCGCGGTCTGCGCGGTCTCGCAGGACGGGCACGAGAAGATCCTGTCGGTTTCCGAGAACGGATTCGGCAAGCAGACGCAGGTCAGCAACTATCGCCTGACCAAGCGCGGCGGCATCGGCGTCATCAACATGAAGACGACCGACAAGACCGGCAAGGTCGTCGCTGCCTTCCCGGTGCAGGAAGACTCCGAGATCATGATCATTACCGAGCAGGCGAAATTGATCAGGATCGGCGTCGACCGGATCCGTGAGACGGGACGCAGCGCCCAGGGCGTGATGCTGATCCGGACCGACGACGAGGACCGCGTGACGAGCGCGTCGCTCCTTGAAGGCGACGAGGAGGAGTAAGGGCGGTGGTCGGTGGTCAGTGGCCGGTGGTCAGAGTGGACGATGGACGCTGCGTCGGTCAAACCAGGAACCTATCACGGACCACGGACCACTGACCACTGACCACTGACTGGCATGGTTATACCGATTCAAGAGATCCGATCGCACTTTCCGGCGCTTTGGCGCACGCATAACGGCCACGAAGTCGCGTATTTCGACGGTCCGGGCGGGACGCAGGTTCCGCACGCTGTCGTCGATGCGATGACCGATTACCTTCTCAATCACAACGCGAACACGCACTGGGCTTTTCCGACGAGCGTCGAAACCGACTAGATCGTTGCAAACTCGCGGCAGGCGCTCGCCGATTTTCTCAACGCGTCGCCTGACGAGATCGCCTTCGGGCAGAACATGACGTCGCTGACGTTTCATCTCTCGCGGGCGCTCGGCAGCCGGTTCGCCGCCGGCGACGAGATCATCTGCACCGAACTCGATCATCACGCCAACATCGATCCATGGCTTTATCTCGAACGGGAACGCGGGATCAAGGTGAAATTCATTTCGTTCGACGCCGAAAGCGGAACGCTCAATCTCGACGAATTGCCCGGGTTGATCACTGACCGGACGAAGCTGCTCGCGTTCGGCGCGGCCTCGAACGCTCTCGGAACCGTGAGCGATGTCCGTAAGGCGTGCGCGATCGCACGCGAGGCGCGTGTGCTCTCGTTTGTCGATGCCGTTCACTATGCGCCGCATGAACTCGTCGACGTGAAGGAGTTCGACTGCGACTTTCTCGCGTGTTCGGCTTACAAATTTTACGGGCCGCACATCGGCATTCTTTTCGGACGCAACGAGTTGCTGAATTCGATCGGTTTTCCGAAACTGCGTCCGGCGCCGGAGAACGCGCCCGATCGCGTCGAAACCGGGACGCAATCCCACGAATCGATCGCCGGCGCCGCGGCTGCCGTCGATTTTCTCGCGTCGCTTACCGACGACGGCGAAACCCGTCGGGAACGCCTGGCGTCGGCCTTCTCCGGACTTCACGAACACCAGTCTGAACTTGTGCGTCTGCTCTGGGACGGACTCTCGAATATCGAAGGCGTGCGTCTCTTCGGGCCAAATCCGGACATGCCGCGAACCTCGACGGTTTCATTCACTGTCGACGGCGTCGATTCGGAATCGCTCTCCAAGAAACTGGCCGAAAACGGATTATTCGCATCAAACGGCGATTTCTACGCTTTGACGGTTGTCGAACGGCTCGGGCTTCCGGAAACGGGACTTCTCAGGATCGGCTGCTGCATTTACACGACCCGCGACGAGATCGATCGACTTGTCGACGCGGTCACCGGGATCGCAAAATAGTTCGCACTCACTCGAAACCGTGCGTCGTTGAGGGAAGATTCGCGCGACGGTCCGAAACTGTTCCGACGCTACATTTTATGCCAAAAGTACTATTGATCGGCTGGGACGCCGCCGACTGGAAGGTCATCAATCCGTTGATGGACGAGGGCGCGATGCCGTCGCTGCGAAGCGTTGTCGAGAACGGAGTGATGGGAAGGCTCGCGACGCTCGATCCGGTGCTCTCGCCGATGCTTTGGACGAGCATCGCGACCGGGATGCGTCCGTACAAACACGGAATCCACGGATTCACTGAACCGATGCCGGGCGGGAACGGGATCCGGCCGATCTATAACACCAACCGCAAGTGCAAAGCGGTTTGGAACATCCTTTCGCAGGAAAAGAAAAAATGCCACGTCGTCGGTTGGTGGCCATCACATCCGGCCGAACCGATCAACGGCACGATGATCTCGAATTTTTACCCGCGGCCCGAAATGCGGAGCGGCAAGCCGTGGGTGATGCCGGACGGCACTGTTCATCCGGCCGATCGCGCGTCGTTCTTCGCCAAACTCCGCGTGCACCCGAACGAACTGACCGCGGGGCACATTCTCCCGTTCATCCCGCTTCTCGAAACCGTCGATCAGACGAACGATAACCGGCTGAGTATCGTCGTCTCGAATCTCGCGGCCGCGGCGTCGCTCCATTGCGCGGCGACGTACATCGTCGAGCACGAAGAATGGGACTTTACCGCCGTGTACTTCGACGCGATCGATCATTATTGCCACGGTTTCATGAAGTACCATCCGCCGCGGCGGCCGCACATACCGCTTCGCGATTTCGAGCTGTACAAGGACGTGGTCACCGCCGCGTATCGGTTTCACGACATGATGCTCGGCCGCTACCTCGAGTTGATCGACGACGACACGACGGTGATCCTCGTCAGCGACCACGGTTTTCATCCGGGTGAACAGCGTCCGGAGGAGCTTCCGGACGAGCCGACCGGTCCGGCCGTCGAGCATAGTCCGTACGGCGTGATCGCAATGAAGGGGCCCGGGGTCCGCAAAGACGAGCTGATCTTCGGCGCGAGCCTTCTCGATGTCACGCCGACATTGCTCCACATCTTCGGACTTCCTGCCGGTCGCGACATGGACGGCAAGGTTCTGGTGAACGCCTTCGAAAGCGACGAAATGCTGCCGCCGATCGAAAGCTGGGAACTCGTGGCCGGTCCCGATGGACGCCATCCCGCCGATACGGTCGTCAGCGACGAGGACATGAAAGCGGAATTGCGGCAGTTGATCGAGCTCGGATACATTCAGGATCCGAGCGAAAACGTCGATCTTGCAGTCAAGAGCACGATCGCCGAGAACAATTACAACCTCGCGCGATCGTACTTCAACGGGAAGCGTTGGAACGAAGGAATCGAACTGCTCGAGGCGCTGCACCGCGAATATCCGGCCGTGCTGCGATACGCGACCTATTTAGCGAACGCGTACCAGATCGTCGGCCGGTTCCGGAAGGCCCGCGAGGTTGTTGATCACATCAGGACGACGCTCGATCGTGAAAATCCGCAGTTCGATCTGATGGAAGGCACTCTGCTTCTCGCCGAGCAGCGTCCGCTGAAAGCGCTCGAACTGTTTGAGAAGGTCCGGAGCGAGGCGGGAAATCAGCCGCAGCTGCGCTTGAAACTCGCAAATGCGTATTACCAACTGAACAAATACGATGAGGCCATAGCGATCCTCAAGGACGCGCTTGTCGCCGATCCCGAAGAGGTCGGCTCATGGTATCTGGCCGGAGTCTGC
>JAKOSS010000693.1 GCA_029777145.1 Acidobacteriota bacterium
CAGTTCGTCATAAACGAGCGGCAGGAGCTTTTCAGGTGCTCCCGCGTCGCCGTCGTTGATCTCCGACAGTAAGACCGTTACTTCATCGCGACCTGGCATATCTCGGGTGTGCTGACAATATATCAGCAAAAGTACGCCGATTGGAGAAAATTCGAATTATTTTGAGCCGATCCGGCGGCGGAATTTGCCTTGTGGGACGAATCAGAATTCTGAGGAGAACCGTTATGCCGAAATCTTCCGTTCTCAGTCGTCCCGCGGCGTCCGCGATCGCGCTTTCGATGATGTTGGGAATTGCCTATTCAGCATTCTTTCAAATCTCGCCGAGGTCGCACGTTCAAGCCGAAGCGGATGGCGTACCTTCATCCGACCGTGAACCGAGAGCGACCGTCAGCGCGGCCGGGAGCGGCAGGCCGTATTTCGGGTTCGAGGACGGAAGGGAACTGGATCTGGGGCGCGCCGCCGGCGGTTCGCAACCCGTCGCCATGGCATCGGCCGATTTTGACTCCGACGGTTTCGCGGATGTCGCCCTTGCAGACTCTTCGGGATCGATCACGCTCCTCAAAGGCCGCGATCCGTCGATCTTTGCGCTTCAGCCCAAACTACCCCCGTCCGAACAACCCAAACCCGAGCCGTTCCTGGCCGTTCAGACCGGAGCGACGCTCGGGTTCGGGCCGGATCACCTGTTCGCCGGCGACTTTAACGCGGACGGCAAACAGGACGTTCTCGGCACGTCTGACGGCGCGACCGGTTTCGAACTCCTGGCCGGTGACGGTCGCGGAAATTTTACGCTCGACAAGGTCGTCAGCGTCGGCGGTTCGATCACCGCGATCGGAAGCGGCGAGATCGGCAAGCCCGACGGCCAAGCCGATCTCGCGGTGGCATTCAAAAGTGAGAAGGGATTTTTCATCGCGATCTACGAACATCCGGAAAGCGCCTTCAAGCATCCGCCGGAGATCATCAGACTTCCGTCCGCGGCGACTTCGATCGCGATCGGGAACACCGATGAGGATTTCTATTCCGACGTCGCGATTGCATGCGGAAGTGACCTAATCCTGATCCACGAACGCGGTCAGGTCTATCCGTGGGACGTGATCGCCGGCAGCGGCGTCACCCGCCCGTCCGCGCGTGTCGAAGTGCGAAAAATGGCGTCGCCGGTTGCGTCGCTGGCGATCGGTCGTTTCGGAGCGAGGCGCGGGACATCTCTCGCACTCCTCGGGAACGACGGCGTTATCTACAGGCTTGAGCCGGTGCGGAGACTCGGGCCGACCGCGAACCGGCGCGCGTCGATCGGAAAATTGAACCGAATGCCGTTCGTCCCGACGGACGCGGAGGCGCGCAATTATGCCATGGCCGCGCCCGAATTCATTGCCGGAGGCAACGATCCCTCCGGGAACCCGCTCGTCGATTACAACGAGATGCGGACCGTTGGAAAGGATGAGTATTTCAAAAAGCGCGCCGACGAGACCGTCAGAAACCCCGTCGCGTATTCAACGGAAGACATCGCGAAGCTCAAGGCGGTCGCGACATCGCGACGCGACGCGATGGACAAGATCCGCCGGGCGGCATTCATCAGAAGTGTCTCGCCGCGCTCGTCGCAATTGAAGGATTGGTCGATCGAATCGATCGCATCCGATCCCGGATTCGCGGCAATGGCGAATTCGCGCGGACGATTGGCGCGGGTCAACGATTCGGACGGCGATCTCGACGACCTGATGGTCACTGCCCCGGGAAGCGACGCGATCCGTCTCGTTTCGCGTCAGAAGACTCCGAACGGAGGACTTCGCGCCGAGATCGCGACCATTTCGACTGCCGGCGGGACGTTGCAAGCGGTTCTGCCCGTCCGGCTCAACCTCGACGCCCTCGACGATCTTCTCGTACTGTCGGCGGGGAGATCAGCGCCGTCGGTCGTGATGACCGCGCCCCAGTCCGTGATCTATGTGACGTCGGCGGACGACACGACCGTTTGCAACCCCTACCCCGACCCATGCACGCTGCGCGGCGCGATCCTTGCGGCGAACTCGAACCCCGGAACCGATATCGTTGCGTTCGCGATCAGCAATTCGACGAGCATCATCCAACTCCAAAGCCAGCTTCCGGTGATCACGAATTCGATCTCGATGCAGGCCGGAAACCGACCGGACGGGTCGAAGTTCGTCGAGATCTCCGGCAGCGATATCTCCGGCGCGGCCGACGGGATCAAGTTGCGTTCGAGCAACAATTTCGTTTGGGGCTTGGCGATCAACGGGATGCCGAACACGCTCGGCGGTGGCGCCGCGGTCGGCGGCAACGGGATCACGCTCGAAAGCACGATCGGTTCACCGAACAACGGCAACAACTACGTCGTCGGGCTCTACCTCGGCACCGATGCGACGGGAACGATCAAGAAGCCGAACGCCTCCACCGGAATGCTGATCTTCGATTCCGACAACAACGCCGTCGGCGGCGGCGGGATCGGCTTCCGGAACGTCATGTCCGGGAACGACAGCGGCGGAGCATACGGGCTCGACGTCACCGTTGGCAACTCGAACAGTTTTCAGAACAACGTCATCGGCCTCGATGCTACCGGCGTCGTCAAACTCGCGAACGGCAACGGCGTGTTCATGTCGGGAGCCGACAACCAATTCGGCGGCGACAACGCCGACCAGGGCAACACTGTTTCAGGGAACGGCGTCCCGTACGCCGGTCAACCGAGCTACTGTTACGGCGCCGGGGTCTTCATCGCGTCGGTCTACGACACGAATACGCTTGATCTGCTGACGCTGAACAGCACGCTTAGGGGGAATCGCATCGGGACCGACACGGGCGGCATCTCGCCGCTCGGGAATTGCGGTGCCGGCGTTTACACGAACCCGTTGCATCAGACGACCATCGGCTCGATCACCGAGACCGGCAGGAACGTAATCGCCGACAACGGGTTTACGGCGATACGGTGCATCGACGAAATCGGCGACATCTCGCAATTGAGCGAGGGCGGCTACTGCGCGATCGCGGGCAACAACATCGGAACCGACGTCAC
>JAKOSS010000694.1 GCA_029777145.1 Acidobacteriota bacterium
AGAATATAGCCCGGCAGTTTCGAACCCGAAAAGCTGAAAAAGACCAACGGCACGATCAGCCAGGCCGCCGCGAATCTCCCGATCGACGAGAAACGGTCGGGCTCATCGGTGCCTTTGAACTGGTCACGAACCGACTTCCACAACGACGCGAAAAAGAACGGCAACCACGGCAGCGTCATTAACGGGAGCACGACGAAGAAGAACCAAAACGGCTGCGGATGCAGGTATTTGTTCGATGTGTAGCGCTGGAAATGATGCTGGATGAAGAACTCGTCGATAAACTTCCAGCCGTTCGCGTGATACATCGGAACGTACCAAAGACATGCGACGGCGAGACAAACAACGGTTCCCCAAACGATGCTCAGCAGTGCCGCCTTCGACGGAAAGCGTCGGCCGATGACGTAGTAGAACGCGACGATTGCGTACGGAAAAACGATCCCGACCAGTCCTTTTCCGATCAGCGCAACTCCCGTGAAGACGTAGAAAAGTACGAAGAATTTCATCCGGCCCGGCTCGGATCCGCGCTCACGTTTGTCCCAGATGTAGAAACTCGACATCGCCGCCGCGATCGGGAATGTGAGGATGATGTCGAAACTCGCTCCGCGCGCAAATATCAGAAGTCCGAGCGACGAAGCGGCAACGATCGCCAGAATCTCGCCGAATCTTCGGCCGCCGGCTTCGCGACCGGCGAGCCAAACGGAAATGACGGTTCCGAGGCCGAACAATGCCGAGCCGCAGCGGGCCGCAAATTCCGAAACGCCGAAGACGTGAAACGACGCGATCTCGAGCCAATAAAGCAGAGCCGGCTTCTCGAACCAGTCAAATCCGCCGAGCGTCGGCGTGATCCAATCGCCGCGCTCGAACATTTCGCGAGCGACCTGTGCATATCGCGGTTCGTCCGGTCCGAGCAGCGGGATCGACAGCCCGGTGAAATAAACCACGACGATCAGGACCGCAAAAGCGATCGTGAAGATAAGTTTCCTGCGGTCTTCGTTTTCGGGACTCTCGTTTGTCATTTACTATATGGAAAATACTACTGAAATAAATTTTCGGGACAAATGCAAGTTACAAAAGGAATGGAGATCGGTGCGATTCGGACGGCGGTTATCGGTGTCGGTTCGCTCGGCCAGCACCATGCGCGCAATTACGCCGAACTTGCCAGCGAAGGCGTCGGACGCTTTGTCGGCGTGTGCGATTCGAACGAGCAGCAAGCGCGCACGATCGCTGAGAAGAACGGCTGCGACAGTTTCACCGATTGGCGGGAACTTCTCGGAAAGGTCGACGCCGTTTCGATCGTGACCCCGACCGAAACGCATTGCGAGATCGCCTGCGCGTTTCTCGGAAGCGGTACCAACGTTCTGGTCGAAAAACCGATCGCGATGACTCTCGGCGAAGCTGACCGGATGATCGAAGCCGCCGCAAACTCCGGCGCCAAGCTGATGGTCGGGCATCTTGAGAGGTTCAATCCGGCGATGGTGGCGCTCAAACCGCACGTGACAAGCCCGCTCTATTTTGAGATCCATCGCGTTTCGCCGTTCCCGAACCGCTCGCTCGACGTCGACGTCGTACTCGACGTCATGATCCACGATCTCGATGCGATCCAGTGGCTTGTCGATTCCGACATTTCCGAGATCCGCGCCGTCGGAATTCCGGTGATCTCGGACAAGGTCGACGCCGCCAATGCGAGGATCGAATTTGCGAACGGCGCCGTCGCGAACATCACCGCGTCGCGGATCGGAACCGAAAAGATCCGCAAGACGCGCTTTTATCAGACGAATTCGTACGTGGTGCTCGACTACGCGACGAAATTCGCATCGCTCACGAGCCTCGCACCGAACGCCGCGCATCCGTTGCTCGGAATCTCGATCAACCGGCTCGAAGTCGAGGACATCGAACCGTTGCGCGCGGAGATCTGCGCGTTTTTGAAGTGCGTCGCGGAGGATTCGGTTCCGCCGGTCACAGCCGACGACGGACGCCGCGCGCTGCGCCTCGCACTCGGAGTGCTCGAGAAGATCGCAGCGCACCGGAGCCGTTTGAACGTTTGAATATTCAACCCGAAATCTCAGCTTTTCTGAACGAGCGGATCGCCGCCGGCGATTTTCCGTCGGCAGTTTATCTTGTCGGCGAAAAAGGGAAAGCCGTCTTCACCGACGCTTTGGGACACGCGGTCGTCGAACCCCGATCGATTGCGGCGACAACCGATACGATCTACGATCTTGCGAGCCTGACCAAGGTCCTCGTCACCGGATTGATCTGCGCCAAGCTCGTCGAGGATCAATCGATTGTTATCGTGGAACCCGTCGCGAAGTATCTCGCGGAATTCGGATCGGACGAAA
>JAKOSS010000695.1 GCA_029777145.1 Acidobacteriota bacterium
CATGAAGGACTCCAAAGTCATCGTCGCCATCAACAAGGACGAGGAGGCCCCCATCTTCCAGGTCGCCGACTACGGCCTCGTCGCAGACCTCTTCCAGGCCCTCCCGGAACTCGAAACCGAACTCCAGAAAATCGGACGGTAGTCTTTCGACGACTGGACCGAACCCTGCATTCGCATAAGATTGGCGCGCGCGGCTGAACCGGACGGGCAAATGGGAACCCAGATAGCCAAAGTTGGAATCATCGGCGCGGGCCAGATGGGCAAGGGCATCGCACAGGTGTGCGCTGCGGCGGGATTTCAGGTCGTTCTGAATGACGTCGCAGACGACCGCCTCGCTGCGGCAGTGGCCGACATCGACGCTGCGCTCGGGCGTCAGCAGGAGCGCGGGCAGATCGACGCCGGGACGCATTCTGCGACGCTCGGTCGCATCGCGACGTCGACGGCGTACGGAGCCTTTTCCGAGTGCGACCTCGTCATCGAAGCCGCCTCGGAGAATGAAGAAGTCAAACGCAAGATCTTCGCGCAGCTGTGTCCGGTTCTTCGGAAGGACGCGCTGATAGCGACGAACACGTCTTCGATCTCGATCACGCGTCTGGCCGCATCGACCGATCGGCCCGAGCTTTTTATCGGGATTCATTTCATGAATCCGGTGCCGCGCATGAAGCTGGTCGAGCTGATTCGCGGCATCGTCACCGAGGACGATACGTTCGAATCCTCTCGGGAATTCATCACGAAGCTGGGCAAGACGATCACGGTGTCGGAGGATTTTCCGGCCTTCATCGTCAACCGAATCCTGCTGCCGATGATCAACGAGGCGATCTACACCCTCTATGAAGGCGTGGGATCCGTCGATGCGATCGACACGGCGATGCGGCTCGGGGCGAACCATCCGATGGGCCCGCTTCAGCTGGCCGACTTCATCGGACTCGACACATGTCTGTCGGTGATGCAGGTGCTCCACGAAGGTCTGGCGGATACGAAGTATCGCCCCTGTCCACTGCTCGTAAAATATGTGGAAGCCGGCTGGCTTGGCCGAAAGACCCACCGCGGATTCTACGATTATCGGAGCGGGACACCGATCCCGACGCGTTGAACTGGTTCGCGCCTTCACATTTCCGTCGTTGTCCCTGTAGACTGTGTCTGCGGTGAGATTCGGTTTGAACCGAATGGGATGAGACGGGGTGCTCCGTTTGACGGTTCACTTCCAGCCGACGATGAAGCCGGAGGCGTGTCCGGCGCTGGTGCTCAACGCGGACTATCGTCCGTTGAGCTATTATCCCTTGTCGCTCTGGTCATGGCAGGACGCCATCAAGGCGGTATTCCTGGATCGGGTCAACATCGTCTCGCATTATGAAAAGACCGTACGAAGTCCCAGCTTTGAAATGCGGCTCCCCTCAGTGGTGTCGCTCAAGTCATACGTGAAACCGACTCGTTTTCCGGCCTTTACTCGATTTAATGTCTTTCTTCGTGATAGATTTACCTGTCAATATTGTGGCCGTCACGAGGATTTGACGTTCGACCACGTTATACCGCGTTCCAAAGGCGGGCTTACCACTTGGGATAACGTCGTCGCTGCTTGTTCCGCCTGCAATCTTCAAAAGAGCGA
>JAKOSS010000696.1 GCA_029777145.1 Acidobacteriota bacterium
CCACGGCTACGCGATGCCGTCGCGTCGCGACTTGTTGACGTACGCATCCAACGGTGAACGAATGTCGTCGGTTGTGAAAATCGAATTCCGCGATCGAAAATCCAACATCGAAAGGGCCGCCTGAAGGCGGAACTCCAAACAATCCAAAATCCAAAATCGAAAGTCCAAAATCGAATGGGCCGCCTGAAGGCGGAACTCCAAACATCCGCATTCCGAAATCCGCATTCCCAAATGCGACGTCGCTCCGCGACTTGTTGACGTACGGATCCAACGGTGAACGTCGGTTCGCAATTTGAAATCCGCAATCGAAAATCGAAAATCCAAAATCGAAAGGGCCGCCTGAAGGCGGAACTCCAAACATCCGCAATCCGAAATCCCAATTCCCAAATGTCCCGTCGTTGAAGGCGACATTGGGCAGGTTGATCCCGATCGAAGTAAGTCCCGACCTTCTGCAATCAATTCCTGCGCGCGCCCGAACGCGTAACTCATACGAATCAATGAACTTCAAACGGATCACGACGCGCGCCTCGGTCGAGCGATTTGAGTTTTGATACGGGCAAACGTATAGTCGAGTTTTTCCGCCGATGAACGACTTCAAGCGACTTCTCAAATACCTCAGGCCGTATTGGCTGATCTTTGTCGCCGCGCTCGTCGCGATGGTTCTCGGCGCGGCGTTCGAGACCGCGATCGGCGCGCTTCTCGTTCCGATCTTCGACCAGTTCCTGACGAATTCGACGCAAAAGTCGAAGACATTGTTCGATCTTCACAGCCTGATCCCGAAAAACGACTGGTATCGCGCCTGGGTGATGATCTCGGTCCTGCTGTTCTCGTTTACCGTTCTGAAAGGGATCGCCGAGTACTTTTCGTCGTACCTGATGGCGAAGATCGGGCAGTCCGCGGTGCTCAATCTGCGCAAGGAACTTTACGATCATTTGCTCCGGCAATCGACGGATTTTTTTGAAAAGCATCGTACCAACTATCTCGTCTCGCGGCTCGTGAACAGTTGCGCCGCGATCGAACTCGCGGTGTCAGCGAATCTTCGCGACGTGCTCCGCGAGAGCTTCATGCTGGTCTTCTTCATCTCCGCCGCGTTTTATTTCAATTGGCGATTGATGCTCGGAGCGCTGCTCATCGGGCCGATCATCGGCGGTCTGACCGCAAAGTTCTCGAAATCGCTGCGACGGCTGGCCGAAGAAACCTTCGAAGGCAACAAACAACTGACCGACACGGCGCAGGAAACGCTCGCAAATCAGACGATCGTCAAGGCGTACCGCGCTGAAGAACGGGAAAAAGGACGCTTCGCAAAGATCGCGGCGATCATCGCGAGAGCGAACCTCAGATCGGGACGAATCGCGGCGACGTCGCCTCCGACGATCGAGATAATTGGAATCGTCGCAATGGTCGTGCTGTTCTATTTCGGCCTGCGCGAGATCAACTCGGGCCAACTCGAAGCGTCGCAGTTTTTCACCTTCCTTTTCTTCCTGTTCCGGAGCTACGATCCGATGCGCAAGATCTCGCGCCAGCACAACGAGATCACGAAGGCGTTCGCCGCGGCGAAGGACGTTTGGGACGTTCTCGACGAGGACGAGATCCTTCCGGAAAAGACGGACGCGGTGAAACTCGGGCCGCTTGCCG
>JAKOSS010000697.1 GCA_029777145.1 Acidobacteriota bacterium
AATGTCCCCCAACAAGTCGCTCAAACGGGACAGCCCAAACCGACACATGCTTCGCATTTTGCGCGCCGTTCGGTACCGTCGGCGCTCCGCTCCACTCTGCCCTTAGCTCCGCGTTATGTTGCGTAATGACTATGCCCAACGATAAATTTGATACTGAAACATCACTGAAACTGAAAGTTGGCCATGTGCTATCACGGGCGGATCGCCGGGAACCCGGCACCTCTGTTTCGCCCCGTCGCGTGCAGGCGCCAATCCGACGTATGATCGAACGGATGACACGCTCGACGACCCGCATTCGCTGCCAGCGTTCGGCGTCGGCGACTCTGCTTTTGTATCCCCGGTCCCACAGGGTCGCGAAAGCAGCTGAACAATCATGAAGAGTAAGGTGGGGATGCTGTCGGCGGAGAAGATCATCTCGAATATTGTGGACCGAATCGCCCGCGTCTATGAACGTCCACTTATGTTTGGCGGCAGTGCGGCGGGTGTGGAAGTCTTATTGCTCTCGCTGCACGAGACTCTGGCTATGTGCGAGGATCGCGAAGATGAGTTTTGGCAGGCCTTTCACTCGCTACATGAATCCGAAGGCCATCAGGCGATGAACTGCTCGACCTTTCATTCGCAACAAGAGCCGCTTGCGTCTGAGGCTGCAATTGCGGCGCACGTTATCGAGTTCTTCAAGAGGCTCAATGAGGAGCTTGGGCTTGGGGGCATGACGACAAAACCCGGACAGCCAGAACCAGGCGTTGGAGCAGACTCGCGATAGCGTCCTGCGGTGTGGATAATCTCATGGCTGCGAGCTGCTCAACTTTTTCGTTCGACGCTTTCGATATATTCAGCCCTTGCGCGAAATACAAACGACAGCGTAATCGGAGTGTCGGCAATCACCGACAACCGGAAGATCGTCGAGCGCGCGATCAGCGACCCGACGCCCGAACGCGCGCAACTCGAACCATTACAATACTCTTACGTTCAGACGCCGCTCACTCTGCTAGTCTGGTAACGGTCGCCCACGCGATCATAACCAATGCAAAACTCGAACAAGGGCAATCACTTACAAAACATCAACTGGAAAAATCTGACGATCGTGACCACGTTTCACGCACTCGCGGTCGTCGGGCTTTTCTATTTCAGCTGGCAGAACCTGGCGGCGCTGCTCATCGGAAACTGGATCGTCGGCAGTCTCGGCGTCGGACTCGGCTACCACCGTCTGCTGACGCACCGCAGTTTCAAGGCGCCGAAATGGCTCGAATATCTGCTTACCGCGTTCGGCACGATGGCGGTTCAGGACGACGCTCCGAAATGGGTCGCGACGCACCGCATCCATCATCAGCACACGGAGAAGGAAGGCGATCCGCACTCGACGCGGCCCGGATTCTGGTGGGCGCATCTCGGCTGGATCATTTACGGAAAGGCGAACGATCACGACGCGGCGACGCTTCAAAAGTACGTTCCCGATCTCATGAAAGACCGTTTTCACACGGCGCTTGCAAGGTTTTACTATGCGCCGCTGATCGCTTCGGGCGTTCTGCTGTTCGCCGTCGGCGACTGGCCGATGGTGCTCTGGGGCGTGTTCGGGCGCGTCGTGTTCGGCTGGCACTCGACGTGGCTCGTCAATTCGGCGACGCATATGTGGGGCGCGCGGCCGCACGAGACGGGCGACGATTCGACAAACAATCTCGCGATCGCGCTGCTGACTTTCGGCGAAGGCTGGCACAACAATCATCACGCGTTTCCGTCGTCGGCGCGGCACGGACTCGGACGGTTCCAGTTTGATCAGAACTGGCTGACGATACGTCTCTTTGAACGCCTCGGTTGGGCGACGAACATCCGTCTGGCAGTCGAAACTCCGGTTCCCGCCGAGGCCGCCGCCCCTTGATCCCGGCAATTACAAAACTCTTACAATCGCACCTCGTAAATCCTGCTAGGATTACGATTAGCTCAGTTTCAAAAGCAATTTTAGTCGAGGATATTTATGGAAAACGTTGTCGAGATCTCAAGCGCCAAGTCGCAGAAGATTCATTGGAACACGATCGTTGCAGTCGTACTTTTTCATGCCGGCGCCGTTGCGGCGTTTTTTACTTTCAGCTGGCAGAATCTCGTGGCTTTCACGCTTCTTTGGTGGGTCGCGAACAGCCTCGGGATCGGGCTCGGATATCACCGGTTGCTGACGCACCGCGGATTCAAGACGCCGAAATGGGTCGAGTACACACTCGCGTTCTTCGGGACGATGGCGCTGCAGTCAGGACCGATCTCGTGGGTCACGACGCACCGGCTCCATCACGCTTTCACCGAAACCGACAAGGATCCGCATTCGCCCGAAGGCGGACTCTGGTGGGCGCATATCGGCTGGATCTTCAAGGGCACGGCGCAGATCCAGCCGGAAGCCGTGATGACGCGTTACTCGCCGGATTTGATGAAGGAACGCGGGCTCCGCGTGATGAACGACTATTATTGGCTGTCATCGGTTCTTACAGGGATCGTCTGCTTCGCGATCGGCGGTTGGTCGATGGTATTTTGGGCGGTCGGACTTCGGACCGTCTTCGGCTGGCATACGACCTGGCTTGTCAATTCGTGGACGCACTCATGGGGTTCGCGCCGGTTCGAAACCCGCGACACCTCGACCAACAGCGGCCTCATCGCTGCGCTCACGTTCGGCGAAGGCTGGCACAACAACCATCATGCGTATCCGCGCTCGGCCCGCCACGGCCTGACGTGGAAAGAGTTTGACATCAACTGGATCCAGATCAAAGTGATGGAGAAACTCGGGATCGCCACCGACATCTACGCTTACGATCTGAACGCCAAGGAAGAAAGGACGCTCCAAAAAGCAGCTTAGCAGTCAGTACCGCCTGCGTCAGCGGGCGGCTGTAGCCGTGATCGGACTAAGAATCCACCTGCTGACGCAGGCGGTACTGACATTTCCTTTTCCCTTTTTCCCTTTTCCCCTTTTCCCCTTTTATACTCTCTGAGTGCGAAGGCGAAAATCCACGATCTTCTTTCTGATCCTCGGCATCTGCCTGATCACGCTGGCGGTTGCGCTCAATGTCGGATGGATCCTGCTCAACCTTCGCGAGGTCGCGCTGCTCGTCTTCGGGATCGTCTTCTTCGCGGTGATCATCACCGGGCTCGTTCTGAACACGATCTTTCTCGTTCGCGAAATACGCCGCAACGAGCAGCAGGACGCGTTCCTCAACGCGATGACCCACGAGCTCAAGACGCCGATCGCGTCGATCAAGCTTTATCTCGAAACGTTGAAATCCCGGGAAGTCGCGCCTGAGAAACGCAGCGAGTTCTACGACGTCATGCTCGCGGACTCGAACCGGTTGCTTGGGACCGTCGAGCAGGTCCTGCAGGCTTCGCGGACGCGCGAGAAGCACCGGATGCTGAACCTCTCGGAGTTCAGCCTGAACGATCTGCTCGCCGAAACCGTGGCAACTATCGAGACGAATTTCAAGCTCGATCCGGCGGTTATCAAATTCACCCCGTCGACCGAAGACGTGCCGCTCTACGCCGACCGGGCAGAGATCGGGATAGTCTTCTCGAATCTTCTCGACAACGCCGTAAAGTACTCGGCCGACGACCCGAAGGTGACGGTCCGCGTGAAGAATTCGAACGAAAAGCGCGTCGAAATTTTGATCAAGGACAATGGCATCGGGCTCAACCCGGGTGAGTTGAAGCGCGTCTTCAAGCGGTTCTACCGGGTCGTGAACGGGGACACGCGAACCCGTAAAGGCACGGGACTAGGACTGTCGATCGTCGAGTCGATCGTCAAGAAACACGGCGGCCGGATCTGGGCGGAAAGCCGCGGCGAGGGAAAAGGAACGACTTTTATCGTGCAATTGCCCAAATAGTAAGCCGTAAGCGGTGAGCAGTGAGCAGATTGAAGTGGTATCCGATGGATTCGCAGGCAGATTCCGATTCGAAATAGCTGAAATCTGATAACGGAGAGCTGATAGCAGCTGGCCCTTAGTTTAGAACGGCTGACGGCTCGCTTTTCACTGACAAAATCGCAAATCGCAAATTGCAAATCGTAAATGCTGAAGATTCTTATTGTCGAAGACGAAAAACATCTGGCCGAGGGGCTTCGGTTCAATCTCGAAGCCGATGGCTACGACGTCGCCTGCGTTTACGACGGCGATGAGGCGATTCAAGTCTTGAAAGAACAGGCGTTCGACGCGATCGTGCTCGACGTCATGATGCCGAAAAAGGACGGATTCGAAGTCGCCGAGGAACTTCGGGCGGAGAAGAACTACACGCCGATCCTCATGTTGACGGCGCTCGGAAATTCCGACGACGTCCTCAAGGGCTTCGCGGCAGGTGCCGACGATTATCTTCCGAAACCGTTCGAATTGGCGATCTTCCAGGCGCGGCTCAACGGACTTCTCCGGCGCCGCGAATGGTTCGTCCGCGAACGCGGTTCGACCGAAGCGGTCGTCGACGGGATCGTCAAGATCGACGGAAAAACGATCGATTTCAACAACTTGGAACTGATCACCGAGTCAGCCACCGTTCAACTCACTTTGATGGAAGCGAAGTTATTGCGATATTTGATCGAGAACGAGGGAAAGGCGGTCTCGCGCAAAACGATCCTTGAGGACGTTTGGGAACTGCATGGCGACACCGACACGCGCGCGATCGACAACTTCATCGTCCGCCTGCGCCGCCACCTCGAAACTGAACCCAATGACCCGCGCATCCTCCAAACCGTCCGCGGCGTCGGCTACAGGTTTGTGAAACAATAACAGTGGTCGGTGGTCAGTGGTCGGTGGTCAGAGAGGGGAATTCGATTGATAACGTTTGACCACTGATCCGCCGCGTGAACGCGGAACTCCAAACTCAAACCACCGACCACCGACCACTGGCCACTGACCACCGACCACTGACCACCGACGACCGACCACTGCTCACAGGCCACTGACCACTGACCACCGACCACTGCTCACAGGCCACTGACCCCTGCTCAACGCACAAACGACGCAGGCAACGGAAAATCGCCGTTCAATCCCCACTGGAAGACGGTCAGTCCGTTGTCGGAACTCTTTTGGATGTACCAATTACCCTCGGACGGACGAAAGATCGCGTAGTCGAACCGGCCGTCGCCCTCGTAATCGCCGACCATCGGAATATCGGTCGGCAGCCCGAACGAAACCGCGAAGAATCCGCCGTCGGTGCTTTTCAACACATACCAAACGCCGGTTGCCGGACGCCAAACGGCGATGTCCGATTTGCCGTCGCCGTCGTAATCTCCGGGAACGACCTTGTCGCCGGTGATTCCGAACTGCGTGATGGTGAATCCGGAATCCGAACTTCGCCAGATGTACCAAACGCCGGTTGACGGCCGGTAAATCGCGAGATCGTCCTTGCCGTCACCGTCGAAATCCGCCGGCGCCGGGACGTCTCCGGCCGCCCCGAACTGATTGACAGAAAGCGAATTGTCCGAGCTTCGGCGAACATACCATTTGCCGTCCGACGGCCTCCAGACCGCGATGTCGGCCTTTCCGTCGCCGTCGAAATCCGCCGGAACCGGAACGTCTGACTCGAGTCCGAACTGCAGGAAATACTGCGGGCGCCCGTATTGGTTGACGACGATCCAGAGACCGTTTTCAGCGCGGTAAAAAGCGTAATCGGTCTTGCGGTCGCCGTCGAAATCTGCCGCCACGACCGTGTCCGTAGGCCGGCCCAACGATTTGGCGATCGAATTAGGCGCGATCGACCTCACGTAGAACGAGCCGTTGTTTGGCCGGAACACGGAATAGTCGGTCTTTCGGTTGCCGTCGAAGTCAAAGATGTTGCCGACAGCCGAGCTGCAGTTGTTGAGCGCGACCGTCGCATTGTTTGAACCGGCGTTGACCGTCACGAAATCCGGTTTGCTGTCGCCGTTGAGATCGGCGGCCGCGACCGCGTTCGGGAACTGCCCGGTTGCCACGGAATTTCCAAAAATGCTCACCGCATCAGATCCGCTCAGCGCTGTCGCCTGCTCCTTGATGCCGTTCGCGTCAAAATCCGCGGCCGCGATCGAGATCGGGTTCGATCCGTTCGCGCTGTTGACGACGCAGCCTCCGAAGAGTCCGGAAGCCAAACCCTGACAGATCGAATTTGAATCACTGTTGTAATTGGCAATGATCAGATCGCCGATGCCGTCACCGCCGATGTCGGCCACCTCGACCGCAACCGGGCCGGCGCCGGTCGACAGATTCTGCTGCAGCACGAATCCGCCGGTTCCGTTGCCGAAAAACGTCGAGACGCTGTTCGACCCGAAATTCGCGACGACCAGATCAGGAGTCGAATCCGGCGACAGGTTCACGAGTTTGACGAACGACGGTTGAGTGCGCGTTCGTATCGACGTTCCGGCGCCGAACGCTCCGCCGCCGTTTCCGATCAGGACCGAAACGGTTCCGAAGAAGAAGCTGCCAAAGTTCGCGACGACGAGGTCGGTTTTCGTGTCGTTATTGATGTCGCCGGCGGCGATCGAGATCGGGGCCGCGCCGACGAAGTAACTCGCGCCCGCGGTGAAGGTTCCGTCGCCGTTGCCGAGCAGGATCGACACGTTGTTCGATCCCGAGTTCGCGACTGCAAGGTCGAAGTTGTTGTCAGCGTTGAACTTACCGGCGACGATGGAATAAGGTCCGGACCCGGCGGGAACCGGCGACGCGGGATTGAACGTGCCGTTGCCGTTGCCGAGCAGGATCGAGACGTCGTTCGAAACCTGATTTGAAACGGCGATATCCGTCTTTGAGTCGTTGTTGAAATCGGCGAGCGCCATGTTCGTCGGATTGATCCCGGTCGCGACGGTTGAGGTCGTAAATGTCGGCGTGGAACAACTCACTGGTCCCGGCGGAGAGATCGGCACGACCGTCATGTCGAGGCTCCAACCGCCCGCGATCGTCCCGCCGGCCGCCGCCTGCGAGTCATCCATAATGTAGAGTTTCCATGTCCCGTTCGGATTGAATCCGTTGAAATTGCTGAGCGCGTTCGACGAGTTCACGTCGCTGTACGGACGGATCGGGGCGGGCGAGAAGAACGTATCGTAGTCGAAAAAACCCTCGCTTGGCCGGTAGGTTCCGGTCAGCCACGTTCCCGACAACTGACTCGGAGCGGCGTCGTCGAACGTCAGATCGACATTGTTCGCCGATCCTGAGCCGGCATCCGAGATCAGCACCGACGCCTTCCCGTTCGGACTGACGAGCAGCACATCCATGTCCGGACCGTT
Organism: Acidobacteriota bacterium; assembly: GCA_029777145.1. The sequence goes on from JAKOSS010000697.1 coordinate 7,211, forward strand.
CGCGAGAGTGATCCCGGTCAGCTTCACTTTCAGGTTCGAGATCACCCCCGTAACTCCGGCGACGTCGATCTCAGATCCGTACGGCGAGGCCATCGCGGCCATATCGGGAAACTTGATGTACTCGGAATTCGTGTACGTTGCCGGCGCGCCGTCGGTCGTGATCGTCACGGACCAGCCCGAATTGATCATTCCCGCGTTGCCGAGCGTATCGTCGACCGCCCAGAGCGTCCAGGTTCCGTTCGGACTTGAACCGTTGTACACGGAAGCGAAGGTCGCCGACGGCGCAAAATTGTACGGACCGGCAGGAGCCGGCGACGGAAATGTGTCGGTCGTGTTCGAGTTCGTCGGAAGATACGTTCCCGGAAGGGGCGTGACGAGCGTCGTCGACGCCGTATCGCTGAATTTCCAGACTGCGTCCTCAGGCGTGAAATTCTGCGGATCCGAAAGAAATACGTATTTCAGCCCGGTCGGACCGACGAGCAAAAAGTCGAGATCGGACAGGCTTGTATGCGCAACGCCGCGGAGCGTTACCTCGACCTTCGTGATCGTCCCCGTCATGCCAACCACGTCGATCGTCGAACCGTAAGGCGACGAGGCCGTCGGAGCCGTCTGTCCCGAGGCCGAGTTTACCGTGATCGGCGACGAATTCGAATAAACCGTTTGAATGATGCGCTTTTGTGCCGGAACCGAGACAGCCGATCCGAGCGTGAGCGCCGTCAAGACGACGAACGATGCAACCGTGCGAACGCAACCTTTCATAGAGACTCCTTGTTGGAACTTGATCGGGGGACTTTACGGCGGAATCATAGCACCAACGAAACCCCGAAACGAGTTGTTCGGCGACTCGGGATCGCGACCGCGCCGAACCAACCGGGGAACGTGGATGACGCCGATAAGCCGGAAAACGAATCCGCGCTTTCCGGGTTGATCCGCGGCAGATCCAATTGCGCTCAACCCGTTCGGCGCCGTTCAAGAACGCGCAGTCGCCGGCGCCAGTCTTCCGCCAGATTGAATCGGTGGATCTCGATCGCGGGTGAAACGAGCGATGCCGAAAAGTCGAAATCGCGATGAAACGCGAGCGTCGGCGCCGCGAGATAACAGATCGTCGGCGCGTCGGCGATGCGGAGAGCGCCGAACAATCCCGCCGCCTGGAGCTTTCCCGCACGACGGATACGCTCGATCTTCCGCCAGTAATCGACGGTTTGAAAAACGACTTCCCTATCGGGCTCAACCTTGAGTTCGATGATGACGAGCCTTCCGTCCCGCCGCAGTGCCAGCAGATCGATCTTCTCGCGCTCGGCGCGGAACTGATGATAGACGGGCGAGAGCACGAGATTGGCGTCGAGCCGGCGGATATCGCGGCGCAGGATCGATTCGAGCCATGCCTCGGGCGCGGTTTGATAAAAGGCGTGTCGCCGGTTCTCGGATCCGAACCGACGGTATTCCCGCAGTTCCTCGACGATCGATGCAAGCTCGCCGACATTCGCGTCGGAAAGCAGCTGACGGTTGCGGTCGGTCCCGAACCAGCATCGCTCAGAACCTGCCAGCCGGCGGATGCGCGCGAACGGAAGCCCCTGATAGCGAACGGTTTCGCCCTGGCGCGAGAAGACGGAATCGATCGCTTCGGGCGCGATCGCGATCAGGTTGCGGGCCGTCTCGGTTGGCTCGGCGAGCACCGGAACACGGACGTCCGCGACGCTGCCGGCCCAAAGATCGTCGATTTCGAGCACCGGTCTGGGTGCAATTCCGCCGTCATCGCGAATCTCGAGAATCGAGACGCGCGAG
>JAKOSS010000698.1 GCA_029777145.1 Acidobacteriota bacterium
GATTCGTCTTTAGGATTTTCTGAAGTATTTGTGTAGAAGGTCTCACGCAAAGTTCGCGGAGATCGCAAAGGTCCCTTATTGAAGACCGTTTTAATCAATCTTTCGTGAGGCGCAGATTGATTGTTTGCCATACGCTGGAAGCGGGTTTTCAAACAGGATCCCTGTAATTCAGGATCGCCGCAGTCGGCCATAGCGTTCGGAGCACGCGTCGCGTCGGTAGCACCAGGTGAAGGCGAAGCCGAGCCTGGTGTCCGACCGCGCGATGATTCCGGAGCGTGTGAAACACGCGATGCCGGGCCAAAAGACGCGTGTTTCAAACGCTCGGACAAAATTATGGTCCGACACACCACGTGCCGCTTCGCTCCACGTGGTGCTATCGGAACGTCACGTGCTTCGCACGCTCGCGAGAGCCGACGATCCGATTCAGGGCAGATGCCGGGTGATCGGTTGCTTCGTTGTCGAGATTTTCTGACGTTTCGGACGGGATTGTTCTTGAACCTTGAATCTTGAATCTTGAATCTTGAATTTTCAATCAACGATCTTCACGGATCTTTTCGAGGTGCGCCGCGACTGTCGCCTCGGCGAGCGGGATCAGACGCGGGTCGAGTCCGCGGTAGATCTCGGCGGCGATCGACTCCGGCGAATCGTTACCGAGCGAGAGTTGTTCGATCACTTGTTTCTCCCGCTCGAGCCGGTGATCGATATATTCCTGGATCTTGTCGCGGGCGTTGAAGACCGCCGCACCGTGCGATCCGGCGAGAAACCGCAGGCCCGGAAGGTCGCGCATGCGTTCGAGCGATCGCAGATATTCGGCCATGTCTCCCTGCGGCGGCGCGATCACGACTGTTCCGGCACTGACGACGTTGTCGCTCGTCAGAAGGAATCCGAGTTCCGGATCGTAGAAGGCAAGGTGGCCGCGGGCGTGGCCGGGAGTGTGTAAAACCTTGAGTTCAAACGGCTTCCCGTCATCATCGGCAAGCGCGATTCGTCCGCCGTCGTCAAGGAACCCGTCGAAGGCGACCGATCCTTTGAGATCTTTCGCCGTGATTTGGTGACCGAGGATCGGCACGTTCTTGCCGAACCGCTCGCGCAAATGATCGCGGAGCGCCGTCTCGCCGCCGAAATGATCGCGATGAAGGTGCGAGACGATGATCGCCCGGCAATGGAAGCCGCGCCCGATGTAGTGATCGATCAATTCGAACAGTTTCGATTGCTCTTCATGAAACGGCGAGGCGGCGTCGATGACGACGAATTCGCGTTTACCGACAATGAAGCAGTTTGTGTGCGTTGCAGGAGGCAGCGTCTTCGTCCGCACCGGGAGGATCGTGATGCGCGGGTTGATGTCGATGTAATCGAGATCGCCATCTCGCCGGTTTGAGTGGACCCGAAGGTCGCCGATCGCGTCCGACAGCGAATCATTTCCGGCGAGCGCGTGGAGATGGATCAGGACCGGCGGCGTGATCAAAACTTCGGATCGGCGCCACCGATCGAGTGCCTCGTTCGCGGTGACAAATTCGATCTCCTCGAGTTCGCTGATCGCCGCATACGGCGCCTGTTTTGCGGGAAGTTCCGCGACGAAGAACCGCGTCTTGAACCGCACCGGCGAAAACTGCGGGGTGGTCCAAAATCCGGTGTATCTGAAGTCGGATGCGTCGATCGAAAGTCCCCAGTCGGCGAGTATTTCCGCGAACGTGCTGCGGCCGGAGATGAGATCGTCGTGTAGCGAAACGCGCTGTCCCTTGGTGAGTTTCTCGCCGCCGCGGACGAGAAGTACACCGACTTCCTCGAACGTTTCGCGGACGACGCACGCGATCATCGCCGACATTTCGGTGTCGGCGCAGTTTCCGACCGCGATCTCCCAATCGCCGCGATCGGTTTTGCCGCCGGGGAACGCGTGAAATCCGCCAAGAAAACTGAGCTTGAGATTTCGGCGCGCCCAGACGATCTTGCCGTCGCGGACAAGGATCACGGAAGCCGCGTCTTTCGGCGTTGCGGGTTTGAAATCGGCCCTCATTTCGCGTCGAACATCCCGAGTTTTGCGAGC
>JAKOSS010000699.1 GCA_029777145.1 Acidobacteriota bacterium
AGGGAAAAGTGGTAGGTCGCCGAACGCGATAGATACTAAAGCCCGGGGTGAAGCGAAGCGAAACCCTGGGTTCCGAGCCCGTTACCCACCGTCGCTGAGAGCGACGTTTCGCGTCGTCACGAGGTCGCCTTCGGCGACGGGAATCTTGCTGTCAAAACAATGAAAGCGTTCGTCGCAGTTCGTCCGCAAAGGATCTTGCGTTGAACCAGCGTCCTTTTGGGATGAACGCTATTTCGCGGCCGAAGATCGAGCTTGACTTCAACTTCAATATGACTGTGTGCGGCTGCCGGCCCAACGGACGGGAGTCTTCAACTCCGGTGATGTCCGAAACCGGTATCTCGATCGTTTTCAAAAAGCCTGAGACCCGCATTACGTCGCCGTTCAGATAGACGCTTTTCCAGTGGCGAACCGCGAAATACCAACCGATCAGCCAAACCAAAATGAAAAGGAAACCGAGCAGGGAGAAATCACTCGTGTCGGCGAAAACTCCGACAATGCTGCTCACCAGAAGGAAGAAGAACACCACCTTGAAGAACGGCACCAAAAATGATGAAAGCCTTTGTTTCATTTAAATCTGCGATAGATTCCGGGCTATGGCGACGTCACTATTCGTCTGAGTGGTGGAATGTCTGTGCTCATAACGAACTGCGCGCCCCGCAAACGCAAAATGTGCCTGAACCTTTGCCCCTTCCGTCGCGCCCAAACGCCGAGAAATTCTTCACCGGAAGAATCCACTAGAAGAACGTAACCGCCGAACAACTCCGAGAACTCGCGGTGCGGAATAAATTGCTCGATGAACGATCGCCGTCCCACGCACACCACGCGCTCCGACCTTCCATCGGAGTACCAATCTGACCTAAAATCGTAAACGTTCTCCATAACACACGAAGTGCGATTAATGCGTTTGCGAATTCCCAAAATTCGCACCTTTCCCACAAAATCCCTCCAATCTTATTTGATCCGGAAGGAGGCATCAAGAAACTTCATTTCTCGCGTAGCTCAATCCAAACGCAGGAGCAGATCGCGATTCGATTTCAAATTGCCTAGCCATCGAAGATGGCGTGAGCATAAAGCCACTAGCGCGAGCACGTGGTGGACGGCCAAACGTCGATGGAGCTGTCGGGGACAGCGACAGATTTCAACGCCTTGGACTCTGACGTTCACCCGGTCGCGCTCGAACTCATCAACAATCGTCACTAAATTCCGCTGATACCGATCGCCGAAGGCGACGAATACTAAAGCCCGGGGTGAAGCGCAGCGAAACCCTGGGTTCGAGGGACGAATTGGAGGGTCGCTGAAAGCGACGTCTTTACGCATTCTCACGAGGTCGCCTTCAGCGACCGAATGATTGCGTCGGCCCACCCGGGGTTTGCTTCGCTTCACCCCGGGCTTTAACATTCGTCGCCTTCGGCGACACGATCATTGACCGCATCCAACGGATCATACATCCGTCGCCGATGCCAAGATCCGCACAGCCTGACAAACCTCGACCACTATCTCGTCCGGGATCGAGTAAGCCGGACCGTCGTTCAGAAAGCTTTCGAAAGTCTGTTCATCTCCCCAACCACCCGCGAATGCAGGATAGGTTTCATTGAACCAGGTCAAACTGCTCCCGAACGTGTGAATTCCGTCATGTCCGGAGGCGCTGACGTTCCACTTCCAGTCGCGCCTGACTTTGAACCCTCCATCGGGTTTCGGCTCGGGAACCTGCAGCATGAACGCCTGCCACTCGCTCAACTGCTTCGGCATCGGTACCGAAGGCATTCGGACGATCACGATCTCCCGGTCACGGGCATAGACAGCCCGCCCGGACCGTCCCAACACACCGATCGCATCGACGCGCTCCTGGAACGGCAACGCCACGGCCACGAAGTGCGGCTCCGGCTCGAAGGGCTTCCACAATCCGAGCCAGCCATCGCCGGAAACCGCCAGAAGATCCGAATCTGCCGACCAGGCGACCGCGCCGCCGATCGATTGCGCGAGCCCGTAGTCGACCGGCTCGAGATGCGCCAATTCAGTCGAGCGCTTGTATTTGACGATTCGGACCCCGGAATCGCTCACCGCCAGAAACTTGCCGTTCGGCGCCAGCGTGCGCGTTTCCGACCGATGAACTGAACCCGAGAGCATTGCAGGAAACGTCGAACTTTCGTCCGCGTAAACCAAACGCCGTGTTTTACGATTCCCGGTTTCGGGCTTCGTTTGAAGCAAACGACCGTCCGCCACGTTCCAGACGCAGATGCCGCCCCAAAGATTGGCTGCCGCGATTCGCGCCCCGTCATGGGAAAAGGCAAGACTGTGCGCCTGGTGCTTCAGGTCGGTGAGCCTGGCAATGACGGCTCCGCTCACGAGGTCCCGGACAATGATCGGCTCATCCGATGCGCCTCCGTATGCGATCCATCGCTCATCAGCGGAAGCCGCGATCGAGAATACTTGTGTATCGTGTTGAATTCTTTGCTCGTTGTCCATTTTTCCGCCGCAGAATCGTCAATTCGTTGTTCTTCGGGCCGTCGCCGTGTTCAACGGACGTTATATTAGCCCAAATTCAACGCCGGACGACCGCGAATCTCAGATTGATCCGATCGTGAACGCGGAATTATTGACGGTAACTCCTCAAATAGGCTATAAATCTTGAGTTTACAATTTCCCCAAGTACCGTAAACATCAGTCAAATCATCATTGGAACCGGCAATTGTCGCGCTTTCAGATCCCGACGTTGGTGTCCGTGTGACACCCGAGACGTCCAGGAATTGGCCCATGAACCTGAGGAATTGAATGAAGAAAATTGTCACGATCGCTTCGCATCTCAGCCGTAGAGGCTTGAATTTCATCCTACTGTTGGCAGCCTTGGTGATGGTCACCGCAGCCGTTTATTTTTCGAACGGCACGCCGGTCACCGCTTCGCCCGACGAATCCGATGGGCTCTATCGCAAGAAGCTGAGCCAGGAAAATTCGGCGGCGTCGAAAGACGCGCAGATCGAATCCGAACCGCTCTCGGATCCGAACGTGATCTATCTCAACGCGGGAAAGATCGACGTTACCAGTGGTGAGGCGCTCGCGATGCGCCGCGAAGTGACCGAATTTCCGGGCAAGCAGATGCGCCTCGTGAAGTTCGCGGACGCGATCAAACCTGAATGGTATCGATCGCTCGTCGCGACCGGCGTCGAGGTCGTTGACTATATCCCGAACAATTCCTACCTCGTTTACGGCGATTTTGCCGCCATGAGCAAACTGCGGGAACGTGCTTTGAAGTCGGACGGCGCGATCGTCTGGGACGCCGAATACACCGGCGCGCAACGCATCGACCCGGCAGTGAAGCCGCGATTCTTGCGGGCCGCCGCTTCGGGCGAAACTCTATTTTTCAACGTCCAGCTTCACAAGGACGGAAAGACCAACGCCGAAACGCTCGAACTGATCGGCGCCCGACAGCTCGCGGCGATGAAGAATTCGGCCGAATATCTGAACTACGTGACGGTCACGGTCGCCCTCTCGGAAGCTTCGATCGACGAGATCGCGAACCGGCCGGACGTGATTTCGATCCAGAACTTCGTCGAGCCGATCAAGCTCGACGAGCGGCAGAATTTGATCGTCTCCGGAAATATCAGCGGCAATCTGCCGAACGCGACGAACTACTACAACTGGCTCGCGTCGAAAGGTTTCAACCAATCGCAGTTCACGACCTCGAATTTCACCGTTGACGTCACCGACAGCGGAATCGACAACGGAACGACGGCGCCGAATCATTTCGGACTCTACACCGGCGGAAACGTCACGCAGTCGAGTCGCGTCGTGTACAACCGACTCGAAGGAACTCCGAATTCCGGCAGCACGATCCAAGGCTGCGACGGGCACGGCAATCTCAATTCGCATATCATCGGCGGCTTCGTTCCGGAAGGCTCGCCGTTCGACGCTTTTCCGTACGCCGACGCCAGCGGTTATCGCTATGGCCTCGGAGTCGCGCCGTTCGTGAAGGTCGGATCGTCCGTGATCTTCGATCCCGGCACGTTCACTTTCCCCGATTACGAGGATCTTCAAAGCCGCGCGTACAACAACAACGCGCGCATCAGCTCAAACAGTTGGGGTGCGTCGACAAGCTCCTACACGTCCGATTCGCAGCGTTACGACGCCCTCGTGCGCGACGCACAGCCGGCATCGGCGGCGATCCCGGTTGCCGGGAATCAGGAAATGGTGATCGTATTCGCCGCAGGTAACAGCGGTTCGGGCTCAGGAACGGTGGGATCACCGGGAACCGGAAAGAACGTCATCACGGTCGGCGCATCTGAAAACGTCCAGGCGTTCGGCGCCCCGGACCAGTGTTTGGTCGCCGACAGCGGAGCAGACAGTCTCAACGACATCATCAACTTTTCAAGCCGCGGGCCGACGTCCGACGGCCGCAAGAAACCGGAGATCGTCGCTCCGGGAACACATATCACCGGCGGCGTGGCGCAGACTCCGGGCCAGCTTTCGACGACGCCGGCGGCCCCGAACGGTTCGGCCAATGCGTGTTTTGACGCGACCGGAGTGTGCGCCGGCCCGGGAACCAGCAATTACTTCCCGGTCGGCCAACAGTGGTACACGGCTTCGTCCGGTACGAGCCACTCGACACCGGCGGTTGCCGGTGGGGCGGCGCTGATCCGGCAGCATTTCATCAATCTCACCCTTAATCCGCCGAGTCCGGCGATGACAAAAGCGGTCCTGACGAACGGCGCGCGGTACATGACCGGCGTCGGCGCGAACGACAATCTCTATTCGAACAATCAGGGAATGGGTCTGATGGACCTCAACACCGCGCTCGACGGCGTCACGAATGCGGTGCTTCTGCGCGATCAGGAAGCCGCCGACAAGTTCACGGCCACCAGCCAAACGCGTGTTTTCAACGTCAACGCGACGGCGGGTACGATGATGCGCATTACGCTCGTCTGGACCGATGCGCCGGGATCGACGACCGGTTCGTCCGTCAAGAACAACCTGAATCTGTCCGTGGTGAACGGCGCGAACACGTATCTCGGCAATGTTTTTACCGGTCGCGGATCCGTGACCGGCGGGACGGCGGACGCGGTAAACAATACCGAAAGTGTGTTCATGCCCGAGACGACCGGAAACGTCGCGATCAC
>JAKOSS010000700.1 GCA_029777145.1 Acidobacteriota bacterium
GAGCCGTAACCTGGTTCGATGCTCAGTCGCCGACGACGGGCGTTGTAGACGCGGGCAATTCGATCGTCGGAAACATTCGTGGCGACTTGGTCGGCTCGTGCGGACAGGGATGTAACGCGATCGAACCTCTGCAGAATTCCGGTTACACGATCTACAGTTCGAGATGGGATAACGGGTCGCGGATAGACGCGGGAGCCGTAACGCTGGCCGCCCCGCGAGGCGGTATCGTCGGACCCATCAACTCCGGAAACAGCGTGCTCGGGCGAATTGCGGGAACCGCACAAGCCGGCGGTGTGCTGATCGCATACAGTTGGCTTTCACCTACCGGACATCTGTATGTCGGATCTCCTCTGGACAATAGGGTATATATTATCGGGCCGTGAAATTATGAAGTTTTTGGGGATGGGGCTTATCGGTTATACTACGGGTTTGCATACAGATCAGTAACCGATGCCGAAACGCACAGATATAAAGAAGATCCTCATTATTGGTTCAGGTCCGATCGTTATTGGCCAGGCTTGCGAGTTCGATTATTCGGGAACGCAAGCCTGTCGAGCTTTAATGCAGGAAGGTTACGAGGTCGTGCTGGTGAATTCGAACCCGGCGACGATCATGACCGATCCTGAGATCGCGGACCGCACTTACGTCGAGCCGCTGACGCTTGAAACTGCCACGGCGATCATTGAGAAGGAGCGGCCCGATGCGCTGCTTCCGACGGTGGGCGGTCAGACGGGACTGAATCTTTCGGTAGAGCTGTTTGAGAAGGGAATTCTCGATAAGTTCGGCGTCAAGCTGATCGGGGCTAACATCGACGCGATCAAGGTCGGCGAGGACCGCGAGCTTTTCAAGAAGGCGATGGACGAGATCGGCATTCCTTCGGCCAAGGGCGGATTCGCGCACACTTGGGAAGAGGCGCAGAAGATAGTCGAAGAGACGGGATATCCGGCGATCATTCGTCCGGCGTTCACGCTTGGCGGAACCGGCGGCGGCACGGCTTACAACCCCGAAGAGTTTGAAGAAATCGCGAAAGGCGGACTTGCTGCTTCGCCCGTTTCGCAGATCCTCGTGGAAGAGTCGATCCTCGGCTGGAAGGAATTTGAGCTTGAGGTGATGCGCGACCTTAACGACAACGTCGTGATCATTTGTTCGATCGAGAACTTTGATCCGATGGGTGTTCATACGGGCGATTCGATCACGGTCGCGCCGGCACAGACCCTCACCGACGTTGAGTATCAGAACCTGCGTGATATGTCGATCAAGTGCATTCGCAAGGTCGGGGTCGAGACCGGTGGTTCGAATATACAGTTTGCGGTCAACCCGGAAAACGGCGAGGTCCGTATTATTGAGATGAATCCCCGTGTTTCACGTTCGTCTGCACTTGCTTCGAAAGCGACGGGTTTCCCGATCGCAAAGATCGCCGCAAAACTTGCCGTCGGCTACACGCTTGACGAGATATCTAACGACATCACGAAAAAGACTCCCGCATCGTTTGAACCGACGATCGATTACGTGGTCACCAAGATACCAAAGTGGGCGTTTGAGAAATTCCCCGGAGCCGAGGACGTTCTGGGAACTCAGATGAAGTCGGTCGGTGAGGTGATGGCGATCGGGCGGACGTTCAAGGAATCGCTGTTCAAAGGCCTGCGTTCGCTGGAAGCTGTAAAACCCCTTCGCCTGGTTGACGTTCCGCACGAAGAACTACAAAGAAAGCTCGCACGTCCTAATTCCCAGCGATTCTCTTATCTTACCTACGCACTGCAAAACGGATATTCGATAGACGAAGTGCACCGATTGACAAAGATAGATCCGTGGTTTTTGGATCAGTTGTCGCAAGTCATGGAGTTTCAGGAAACTCTCGATGAAAAGCCGCTTGAAGAGTATTCGAGCGAGGAGCTTCGTCGAGCTAAAGTGTTTGGATTGTCCGATCGCCGCGTGTCGTTCTTGACCAGTGCGGACGAACTTGAGGTTCGGGATCATCGCAAAGCTGCCGGTATTACACCAGTTTATAAGCGGGTGGATACGTGCGGTGCGGAGTTCGAATCGTTTACGCCGTATCTTTATTCGACCTACGAAGAAGAATGTGAGGCGGAGCCGACGGATCGTAGAAAGATAATGATATTAGGGTCGGGTCCGAACCGGATCGGGCAAGGGATAGAGTTCGATTATTGTTGCTGTCACGCGTCATTTGCACTTCGCGATGCGGATTTTGAGACAATAATGGTCAACTGTAATCCGGAGACCGTTTCGACCGATTACGATACCTCCGATCGATTGTATTTCGAGCCACTCACGTTCGAAGACGTGATGAACATCGTCGATGTCGAGAAGCCCGAAGGCGTGATCGTGCAATTTGGCGGTCAGACCCCGCTGAATCTTGCAGACAAACTTAATGCTGCCGGAGTGCCGATCATCGGAACCTCGCCTGATTCGATCGACCTTGCCGAAGACCGAAAGCGTTTTTCGGCGTTGCTTAGAGATCTGAACATTCCGCAACCGCCAAACGGTACGGCGACGTCACCCGAAGAAGCAAAAGCGATCGCAATCGATATCGGTTATCCGGTTGTCGTTCGTCCGAGTTTTGTACTTGGCGGGCGAGCAATGGCGATCGTTTACGACGAAGCCAGCCTTGATGAATATATGCGAACGGCGGTCGATGCTTCACCGGAAAAGCCGATCCTGATCGACAAATTCCTGGAACGAGCCGGTGAGATCGACGTCGATGCGCTTGCAGACGAAAA
>JAKOSS010000701.1 GCA_029777145.1 Acidobacteriota bacterium
AAATAGATTCCGGGGTTCGCGTTCTCGAATGCTGCGATCGCCTCGGTCACGTTCTCATATCCGACCCGGTACTGCGGGATCGCGCGTTTCCAGCGTTTGATATGGACGAATTTCGGCTCGCCCGCAACACCGATGATCTCTTTCAATTGTTCGACGACGGTCGTCGTCAGTTCTTCGTCGGTTTGCGAATCGAGTTTGTCGCCGGCACGCACGCCGCCGACAAACGTCATCAATAGCTGCATCCCGCTGGGCGCGCGTTCGGGAAAGACCGCTGAATGAAACAGCGTTCCGAGGATCGGGCGTTTCTCGCTGCTTGCGATCAGGAACCCGAATCCGTCGAGGGTCATCTTGATCTGCGATGAATCAAACCCGAGGACAACGACCGCTACTTGCGGATATTTGACGTCGCGCAAAACGCCTGCAAGGCGCGAATCGCGACCTTCGATGAGATCCGCAGCGACGTTTGCAGGAGTCGAAATGACTACTGAATCGAACACTTCCCCATTGACCTCGAAGCCGCCTCCGATCGATTCGACGGCGGTTCCGAGCCGCAGATCGTCGCCGACTTCGGCCGCCATCGCGTCGATGAGCGTCTTCAAACCACCTTTGAATGAAAACGTGCGCGGAAAATTCGGATCGGGTTTTTCGACCTTTCGCCGGAACGTTCCCATGATCAGACTGCCGAAATCGCGTTCCATCTCGAAAAGCTTCGGAAACGCAGAACGCATGCTCAGATCATGCGGGTCGCCGGCGTAAACGCCTGAAACGAAAGGGTCGATCGCCTTCTCAAGAAATTCTCCGCTGATCCTTCGCGTAACAAATTCCGCGACCGATTCGCCTTCCGGCGACTTCGAACGCACGAACGGTTCCTTCGCGAGGCTGAAAAGCGTCTTCGGCGAAAAGTAGCCGTTGATAAACGACTTCGGGCCCATCGCTTCGAGTTCCCCGCCCGAGAGGATGTACCGCTTCTTCGCGTTCTCGCTTGCCGGAATGACCTTATCCTCGATCCCGAGCATCCGCACGAGATCGACAAGTCGCGGCGATTTCAGCAACGAATTCGGACCCTGCTCGATCGTGAAGCCGTCCTTTTCGATCGTCTGGATATTGCCGCCCGGCAACTCGGCGCGCTCGAAGACCGTGACCGCAACACCTTTGTTTTTCAGCAAGTAGGCGGCCGTCAGCCCCGAAATTCCCGCGCCGATTATGCAAACTCTCATTTCTGTTATTTGAGAATTGAAAGTTGAGACTGGATAGAGTCGTCCGCTCTTTCAACTCAATTCTCAATTCTCAACTACTCCGTTCGTTCCGGTCACAAGCTTCGCCAACGCATCGGCGAACGCCTGCGAATCGTTCAATCCTTCCATTACCTCGTACCCCTCGACGCCTTTTTCGCGAGCGAGCCTCGCATATTCGTGGCCGAGCTCAAACAATGTCTCGAGATGGTCGGATACGAACGCGATCGGGACGACCAGCATGTGCTTGACTCCCTTTTCCGCGAGTTCTTCGATGACGGCCGGGGTCGACGGTGTCAGCCATTTTTGCGGCCCGACCTTCGACTGAAAACACAATGTATGTTCATTCGGCCAACCGCCGCGGTTCTTGACCGCCGTTACCGTTTCGCAGATCTGGCCCGAATACGGATCGCCCTCGCGAACGAGTTTCATCGGCGTCCCATGTGCCGAAAAAAGAAGATGGACATCGCCGCGCGCCTCATCCGGAAATCGCTCGAAGCACTCGTTGATCCGTGCGATCACCGAATCGAGATACGGTTCGAAGGCGAAGTACTCCTGAACCCTGGTGGTTGGAACATCCTTCAGCTTTGAATTCGCGACCAAACGATCCCATTCCTTGAAACTCGAACCCGTCGTCGCTTTCGAGAACTGCGGATAAAGCGGCAAAAGTACGATCTCGTCCGCGCCGTCGCGCTCGATCGCGGCAACAACGTCTTCAGTGAACGGTTTCCAGTAGCGCATCGCGACGTAGACTTTTGCATCGACGTCCCGCGTGCGCAGCGTCTGTTCAAGGATCTCCGCCTGTCGGTTCGTCAACTCGACGATCGGCGATTTTCCGCCGATCTTGTCGTATTGTTTCTGGATCGACGGCGCGCGTTTTGACGAGATCAACTTCGCGAGCCGCTTGCGGAACAA
>JAKOSS010000070.1 GCA_029777145.1 Acidobacteriota bacterium
CCCTGACCACCGACCACTGCTCTCTGACCACTGTTCCCTGACCACCGACCACTTCTCCCTGACCACTGGCCACTGACCACTGACCACTGCTCCCTGACCACTGACCACTGACCACCGACCACTGCTCTCTGACCACTGTTCCCTGACCACCGACCACTTCTCCCTGACCACTGACCACTGCGCCCTGACCACCGGACACCGACCCAATCCGCAATCCGCAATCCAAAATCCCAAATGGAAATGGGGGCGGCTTACGGCTTCTTTCGTAGAAGCTCTCGTAAACCGCCCCCAAAACTGGCGACTCTCAACCTTGCGTTGTCAGAGTTCGGGAGCGGGAACGAGCCGCTCCCGCAAATCAAATTTTTCCTGCTCTTTCGAGCCAGTTCGTGAATTCCGGCTGATCACCGACCGCGGAAGCCGTGCCCGCGGAATCGAAGCGATCGATGCTCGGACGCACCTGCGCCGGCATTGCCGAAGGCTTCGAATTGTGATCAAACCAATTTCTGAACATTCGTTTTTCCATCCATTTTCCGCCCCTTCCGTGAGGACGAAGTTGAGACCTTACCACTGACAAAATTCGCATGTCAAGAGTTTTTTTGACGAATCCGAAAAAAGATTCCGAACCGTCTCCGCCTCGAAACGCCCCATTTAGGCACGGCTAAGTTTTGTGATTGCAACGCTTGCAGTCGGGAGTCGAACGTCTGGAGTCGGGGGCCGGGGGTCAAGAGTCGGGAGTCCGGATTTATGGGAATCAGCCGCGGATCGCGCGGATGACGCGGATAGGATCAGAAAAGGAATCCGCAAGATCCGCGTTTTCCGCGTCATCTGCGGCAAAAGACTTTCAGATAATTCGCGGCGTACGACGAGTCGGGAAAAAAGACAGCCGCGGATCGCGCGAATCTCCCGAATGGCATCGCGCTTTCCGCGGCACGAGAATTCCCCGTCGCCCGCAATCCGGCGACCGATCTCGGTCAGAATTTAAGAAACACCCTGAAGACCACGAGCAAAAGGATCGCGCCGGCGATCGACATGATCCAGCCTGCACGGTAGTTCTCGTCGCGCCAGATGACTCTCCCCGCGAAGGTGCCGATCAGCGAGCCGGCGACTCCGATCCCGATCGTGATCAGAAATCCGCGGAGCGTCCAGCCGCCCGGATCATTCCCCAGAAAAAGAATTTGAGCAATCGCGCCGACGATCAGCCCGGTGATCAACTGTCCGATGATGTGAAACATATCTCCCTCCTAAAAAGTTGCAACGATTGCCTAACGTTGTACTACAGTTCCGCTCGGCGGACAAGGATTTTCTCTACTTGCGGAGCGCATACGTGTTGCCGGACACATTTCTCACGCGTCAGTGATAGAGATCGCCCGCGACCGGGAAATAGTATGGACCGATCGGTTTCATGCTCTCGCTGTCGAAACGGCGCCGCGCTCCGCACCCGAGACAGGTCCGGTATGTCTCGCCCTCGACCGTGATCGGACGGCTCAAGTTTCCGTGCCAGCATCCGAAAAGCGTCGCAGCGATCGACAACCGTCTTCCGGCTTTCGATTTTTCGCTCTCCTTTTTCAACATCATTCCTCCTTGTCTTGGCGCTATTCGATCAGCGGTTGGAACGACTTCAGTGCGCGCCGGCATGAATCGTACGCGTCGGACAGTTCCTTGACCGATCGCGGGTCCTTGTTCGCCAACATCTGCATCACGGCCTGTTTGCGCGCCAAAAGAATTACCATTGCCTCGCGTTGTTGGGGAGAAAGGAGAGGATCGTCCGAGGCGAATTCACGTTCGAGTGCGGTATAGAAATCGCCGGCCGTCTGGCGGGCCTGTTCGTATTCTGCCCGGTCGGCATCGATCAGCGCCGAACCGAGCGTCGATTGCAGCTGTTGCGCCTGAACCTCGCGACGGTAGGTACGCAACTGCGCGTTCGTCGAGCGGATCGTCATAACGACGAAGACCAACAAAGCGATCAACAGCACCGCCAGCAAAATTGCAACGTAAAACCACGGATCGCGGGCGGTCAGTCGAACGTGCCGCCCGGCGTCGGCCGGTGATGCGGTTTCCGTTCCTGACTCTCCATCGGTACCGTTGAACTGCACGGCGTCTCCGAAAGATCCCATAATAGTCCTCGTTTCTTTGAGACTATCGCAAACAGGTGCGGGCTTTGAGAGTGAAAACACCCGTTGCGCCTAAGTGGAAACACTCAAAAGCCCGAAATCCGGGTTCTGTTAGAATAGCGGTATGGGAATTCGCGGACGATTGGTTCTGCTGATCGTCGGAGTAATGGCGGCATCGCTCGTATTTGGCCTGATGAACCTTTACCGGGTTTGGCAGCTCAATCATGAGCGACTCACGGATTCGCTTCGAAAACGAGCGGAATTCGGGGCCATCGCCTTCGACCAGTGGGTCAATTCCCAAAAGGAGCCGCTGGCCATGCTCGCCGAGGTTTCGGGCGCGCCGGACGGCAGTCTGCGGCTGAACGCTCAAAGCCTTCAGGCGGTCCTCGACGCGCATCCGCAATGGCAGAGCCTCGAGATCGTCGCCGGCGACGGATCGGTTCCGCTCGGCAAGTCAAAAGGCGAGACTCCGCCGAAATCGGTCGTCGATTCGATCCTCAAGAACGCCAAGGAAAGGAAGACGACGATCTTCGCGTCTGACCGGACGCACGACGACGAGCAACCGATATTTACCGTCGGCGCTCCAACCCCGTCCGGCGGCGCGATCGTCGCTCAAATCGACGGACAAGCGGTAAAAGTACTCTTTGACGAGGTCGAACTGGCCGAGAATTCGGTCGTCGCGGTCATGAGCCAAGACGGTCAGATCCTTTACCGGCGAAGTTCGAAGGACATTACCGTATCGTCGGAAATACTTGGAACCGCGCTGATCGAGGCGCTCGGCAACGACCGGACGACGATCGTCGAAACCGAAAGTCCGTTCGACGGCATCAAGCGCGTTTACGGAATCGCCCGCACCGAGCAGTCGGGGAACGTGGTCATCATCGGATCCGCCAGCAACCGTTTCTACGACCCGCTGTGGCAGCAGGTCTACGGCCAGTTGAGGATCAACGCGTTCATTCTGCTGGCGGCGATCGGCGTCGCGTTGCTCGTCTCGTACAGCATCTTGCAGTCGTTGCGCTCGCTGAAAACTGCGACGTACATGTTCGCTGTCGGGAATCGCGACGCACGGGCGCCGCAGACCGGCTCGGGCGAACTCGGTGAATTGGGCAAGGCTTTCAACTGGATGGCGGAGCAGATCAACGAGCGCGAAGAACAGCTCCGTGAGCTCGACCGGCTGAAATCGGAGTTCGTCAGCAGCGTTTCCCACGAACTGAAAACGCCGCTGACGACGATCAAAACTCTCGTCCACGTTCTCGACAACGACAAGCTCGGCGTTCGCGAACGCAAGGAACATCTGCACGTCATCGCCGCCGAATGCGACCGGCAGATCTCGCTCGTATCGAACGTGCTCGATCTTTCGCAGATCGAGTCCGGACGATGGAAATTCGAAGCTTCAAGCACCGATATCGCGCGCCTCCTTTCCGAAATCGTGAATGAACAGAAGACGGCGGCCGGCTTGAAGAACATTTCCTTCGACGTCAACATCGGCGACCGGCTACCGCTCGTGAATGCGAATTTCGACGCGCTCCGGCGGGTCTTCCGTGAACTTACCGACAACGCGATCAAATACACCTCCGACGGCGGCACGATTACCGTATCGGCGTTTGAAAGCGGGAACGAGGTCGTGGTCGCGGTGAAGGACAACGGCTGCGGAATCCACTCGGACGATGCGCCGTTTGTTTTCGACAAGTTCTTCCGCGGACGTCCGAACGAGGCGGCGGAAGAAGACATTAACACTGCGGGCGGCGCCGGACTCGGACTGTTCGTTTCGAAGACGATCATCGAGCAGTTCGGAGGCTCGATCGCGGCCTCGCCGTCCGATTCGGACGGGACGGTCATGACCGTGCGGCTCCCGCGCGGGACTGTGGATTCAAATGAGTAAACGAATACTGCTGATCGATGACGAGCCGGCGCTTTTGTTTGCGGTGACGGCGTGCCTGCGGGCGGAAAACTACGACGTCACCACGGCGCGCGGCGCGAAAGAAGCGCTCGTCCAGTTGTCGACCGTGCTTCCGGATCTTGTGATCAGCGACATCCGCATGCCGGGCATGGACGGATACGAGCTGGTGCGCTCGCTCCGGTCTTCGAACCGGACGGAATTGATCCCGGTGATCTTTTTGACGGCCAAGGACGGACTGCGCGACCGGATCGACGGCTTCCGGGTCGGCATCGACGCCTATCTCGTCAAGCCGTTTCAGCCGACCGAACTGCTCGCCGTCATTGAGAACATCCTCAGCCGCGTCGAACGGACGCATTCGGCGATCGC
>JAKOSS010000702.1 GCA_029777145.1 Acidobacteriota bacterium
CGACGAGCACTACATCTATCGAACGCACGACGGCGGAAAGACCTGGACCCGCATCGTCAACGGACTTCCCGTTGATGAGCGAACGGGAAGTCAGGTTCATGTGCTCCGCGAGGATCCCAAACAGCCGGGTTTGCTCTTTGTCGGAACTGAAACGACTGTTTTTGTTTCGTTCGACGACGGCGATCATTGGCAGTCGCTGCGGCAGAATCTTCCCAGCACTTCGATCCGCGACATGGTTTTTCACACCAACGACAACATTAACGACCTTGTTATTTGCACCTACGGCCGCGGTTTTTGGGTGCTCGACGATATGAGTCCGCTGCGCGAAGTTGCGACGAAAGCTCAGCAGATCAGGGCCGCTCCCGCGTATCTGTTCAAACCCGGCGACGCCATTCGCGCGCGTGAGAACGGCAACTGGGATCAGCCGATGAATCCCGAACTGCCGCACGCGCAGAACCCGCCGTTCGGAGCGCTGCTGTATTATCACCTGAGCAAGAAACCGGCCGGCGAGATAAAGATGCAGATATTCGATTCCGAAGGTAATCTGGTCCGCACGATGTCGAGCGTCAAACCGACGCTTCCCGAGCGCCCGCCGTATCCTGATTATTGGTTGATGTCGCCCGAAGACCGCGCGCTTTCGACGAACATCGGGACTAACCGGACGAATTGGAATCTTCGTTACGACGACCCGCCGGGATTCAATCCTGACATCAACAACCAAATGAACGCGGCTCCGAATCAGGTAACCGCCGCACCGCACGGACCGCTGGTCTTGCCGGGCACATACACCGTAAAGCTTTTGGTCGACGGCGCGACATACACGCAGACGGTCGTCGTACACAACGATCCGCGTGTCGGCGAAAGCCAGGCGATCATGACAAGCCTGAAAGCGCAGAACAAGCTGGCCTTGGATTCAATGCGGGGAATGAAGGAGACGTACGCGGCGAACGAAGAGGTTTCCGCGATTAGAGATCAGATTTCGGCGCTGACCAAAGGCAAATCGCTGCCGGACGATGTCGCTGAAGCGGCAAAAGCGCTCGATGCCAAGCTGGCAACATTCGGCGGCGCGGTCGTTCGCACGGGACGCGGCGGATTCGGATTCGGCGCGAACGTTCGCGCGCCGGGCAGCATACTTTCGTTCATCACCATCAACGGAACGTACAACACGGTGCTCGGTCCGATATCGCAAAACGGGATCGACATGGCGCCGACGAAAGCCGCCGTTGATACTTGGGAATCCGGCTGCCGGGAATTTACACTGACGGCAAACGCCTGGAAAACGATGATCAGCGCGGACCTAGCCGCGTTCAACGCGTTGCTGACAAAGAACAGTCTGACGCCGCTCAAGATTTCGCCGACCGCCGTCAACGCTCCGGCATCGTGCTCGTTCGTCGGGAGCGTATCGACGAAGAAAGGAAAGAAATAGGAAAGGGCGAAGATGTCTTGATTGACGGGATCGTCGGATCAACGGTGCATCACACGCTCCTGGCCTTTGATCATGCCGGATTCGGGATCCCGAGACTCTATGTCGGTTCGTGGAGCGAATGGTCGCGAACCGATCGTTCGCGATCGACGCGATAAGTCGCGGGTGTCGGCGGCCGGGGGACCGCATGCCCACCGATCAAAAGATATTCGGCATTATTCTCGTTCAGCAATCTCAAAAACTCTTTGAAGTCTTGCGGAATTCTCATCATAACCGTATGCAACCTGACGCATCATTTCCATTGCTTCTAAACGCGCTTCGGGAGTTTGAGCGAGCCAATATGCTTTTTCGTCCGATTCGTGAATTGACGTGACCTTGACAACCTCGCGGTTTACACGAATGTTTTGAACAATTTGCATAGCGATATTTTATAACATTCCGTGTCCTTGCGTTGACATTAATTCCGTTCGGAGGCCCAACCTCCAGGCAAGACGACCATGTTATTCGTCGACAGCATACTTTTAGCGATCTTGTTTGGGGCGACGACGCGAAATTCCCGCTCGCGAAAGACGAGCTTCGGTCGGTCGTCCTTTGACTTGCCTCAGCCACTCTGATCAGGAGAAAGCAAGCGAATTCTCCATCTGATTCGTTGATCCGCCTTCAATTCAAATTCCGCAAGAATTCACTTTTCCAGCAAAAACCCAAATTCGAGCCGTTCAGATAGTGACTCTTCCCGAGTGTTTACCAATAAAAGCACGCCAAAATTCA